>NZ_JFHL01000025.1 GCF_003664995.1 Mesotoga sp. BH458_6_3_2_1
CAATCTTCTTTACATACTCGGATTATCCAGGAAATGACTCTACTCTTCTTCTCTGTCACTCTTGGTCAACTCCTGAATTTTCGATAGACTTATCTGGCCAAGAAAGCGGCCTGCTCTATCTACGACCGGCAGAGCCATGGTCCCGCTTTCAAGCATTCTCGAGAGCGCTTCCTTCACCGTGCTGTCGGGGCTCAAAATCTCCTCCTCGAGCATCTCCGTCAATGCCTCCCTGAGAGGAAGCTCCCTGTTTGAATGCGAAACATCCACCCAGCCGACGAGTTTCCTATCTTCGTCCAGTGCCCAGACGAATTCCTCTTTTGTGACACCCAGCTGCTCCCAGCCGCCGTTAACGTCTATCGTTTCGCTTTTCTCTATGTACTCAAGAACGGGAATTCTCGAGAGCCTCTTCAGAGCCCTGTCGGAACCCATAAAATCATGCACGAACTTTTCTACCGGCCTTGCGAGAATCTCTTCGGGCGTGTCGAACTGGAGAATCCTTCCCCCTTTCATAACGGCTATTTTATCTGCCAGTCTTATCGCCTCGTCTATATCGTGGGTCACGAAAACGATTGTCTTGTGCAGCTCCTCCTGAATTCTGGCGAACTCGTCCTGCAGTCTCACCCTCGTAAGAGGATCGACCGCCCCGAAAGGTTCATCCATGAGAATTATCGGCGGGTCGGCGGCAAGCGCTCTCGCAACTCCCACCCTTTGGGCTTCGCCGCCCGACAGCTCTTTGGGAAGCTTGCTTGCGTATGACTTAGGCTCCAGTCCGACCAGCTGCAGCAATTCATCTACCCGATCGTCGATCTTCGATCTCTCCCACTTCAACAGTTTGGGCACGGTGGCGACGTTGTCCTTGACTGACATGTGGGGAAAGAGTCCGACATTCTGGATGACGTAGCCTATTCCTCTCCTGAGCTGCCTAATATCCATCTCAGTCACATCGTTGCCGTCTATCAGAATCTTGCCGGCAGTAGGTCTGATTATACGGTTTATCATCTTGAGAGTCGTTGTCTTCCCGCATCCAGACGGCCCGATAAGAACGGTAAGTTCTCTCGAAGGTATCTCGAACGTGATATCTTTTGCAGCTACGGTCTCTTCATCGTATTCTTTTGTAACTTTCTCGAATCTAATCATCGGCTCCCTCCGAAACAAGCCCTCTGGGCGTCAGAATAGCTATCAGCAACTGCATAAGAGAATCGACTATCAGCGCAAGAGCCACGATCGGCAACGCCCCTAACAGCACCAGATCCATTGCGGCCTGACCAAGGCCTTGAAAGACGAAAACACCCAGGCCCCCCGCTCCTATGAGAGCGGCCATCGTAGTATTGCCTACCGCCTGAACGGCCGCCGTTCTCACTCCTGCCAAAACGACCGGAAGCGAGATCGGAATTTCGACCTTCCCGAGAACCTGTAATCTACTCATTCCCATGGCCCTGGCAGCCTCCACCGTATCGACCGGAATCACCTTCAGACTAGAATAAGTATTCCTGACAATCGGGAGCAACGAATAAAGAATCAGAGCTATCATGGCTGGAGCCCAACCCACGCCAGTTATTCCAATCTCCCTCAGAAAGGGCAGACTGCGAGAAAGATACGAAAGGGGAGCGATCAGCAGCCCAAAGAGAGCTATGCTGGGAATCGTCTGAATGAAGTTCACTACCCCGAAAACCGGCTTCTCTATCTTGGGAGACCTGTTAGCCACTATTCCAAGAGGCACTCCGATAATCACTCCAGCAACTACGGCTCCACCGGCTATCGTCAAATGCCTTGCCGTCTCCTCGAGAAACCTGTCGCTCCTGTTTGCATACTCTTTCATGATCGCAAGCTCCTTGAGATGACCGGAGCCAAGCACTATGAGAAACGAGGCAATAGGAATCAATACAAGAAGCGCGGAGAGAACCTTTTTGTCTTTAAGCCTTCTTCTGGCGGCGAACACGACTATGTAGCCGGCCAGAAGCAGAAGCCACAGTCCTGTATAGGGCGAGACTCTGGCGAAGGGACCCGTCGCGGAAGCGATGGAAACTGCGTGGCTTCCGGCAAGGAAAAAACCGAAAACAGGTACAAGTCCTGCAACAATACCCATAAGAAAACTGTGCTCTGTATAAGAAAGAAAGAAGATGGAGACCGAAACGGCCGCAAGAAGTACCAGTCCAATTATCGAGAAGCTTCCCAGACTTACCGGCAGGGCCTCGGAAATCCTCGTTTCCTTAACCGAAAGAAAGCCCGGAATTACTAGCGAAAACAACATGATGGCCATTCCCAGAATGGCCATCACATCTCTTCGTCTGCCAATAAACTTCATGGGTCCTAATCAATCAAGGACTTCGATCTCAGGAACTGTTCCGCCACATAGCCCGCATCCAGACCCTCGATAGCTATCGAAGCGTTGAGAGACTGCAAAATCTCTAGGTCCAGTGATTCGAAGACGGGTTTCAGGAGTCCTTCGATCTCGGGATATATCTCGTACACCTCTTTCCTCACTATGGGGGCCGGTTCATAAACGGGCTGTACGCCTTTGGTATCTTCAAGGACAACCAGTCTGAGAGCCGAGAGTGCCCCGTCCGTACCGTATGCCATAGCGAGATTGACTCCGTCTATGTTCTGTGCTGCGGCCCTGATCGTCTGTGCGGTGTTTCCACCGGAGAAGGCGAGAAGCTGATCGTTGGAAAGCTCAAAACCATATGCCTCCTGGAAGGCGGGCATCGCATCGGGCCTCGTCAGGAACTCCTCGGAAGCGGCCAGCTTGATGAAGCCTCCACCGTTCACGTATGTCGCAAGGTCTTCGAGGGTCTTGATTCCCTCACTGTCGGAAAGATCCTTTCTGATCGCCAGAGCCCAGGTATTGTTCGCAGGAGCGGGAGTAAGCCAGACGAGCCCGTTCCTTTCCAGATCCAGGGCCTTCACAGTCTCATATCCCGACTTCGCGTTCTTCCATACCGTGGGATCTGTGTTGTCAAAGAAGAAGCCTCCGTTTCCGGTGTACTCGGGGTAAATATCGATCTCACCGGCGATGATCGCCTTTCTTATGACACTTGTCGTACCGAATTCCGTTTTGTCATTCACCTCGAAACCGTTCTTTTCCAGGACGATGACAATCATCTGACCGAGCAGCGCTCCTTCAGTATCTATCTTCGATGCCACCGTAATCGGCCCCTTCAGTGCCAAACCAATTGCGGTTATAAACAATAGCGCTATTAGCATTATTCTCTTCACAATAAGCAACCTCCATTGTTTGTATTGCCGATAATTATACTCAATTTAATTGTACACTATCACCGAAAATTTTCAATGCAGTGATGCCTCTGTAGATTCGTCTGAATTTGGTAGCTAGCTAAGGCGCATTCGAGGAATCTTCTGCCCCCTAATTGTCGAAAACCTCAAGAAAGAGTCCCGGCCAGCATTCTCCTAGCCGCTCAGCTATCCAGCGTCATGAAAAGATTGTTCAGCGATTCCACGAGCGTCGGATGTGCGAAAACCCCTTCTCTCAGCAAAGTATAAGGAAGACCACCCATCATCGCTATCTGAATTGCAGACATTATCTCGCCGCCTTCCACTCCCAGAATCGCGGCTCCAATTATCTGATCTGTTTCTGAATCGACAAGAGCCTTCATCATTCCCCTGGTCTCATCCGTTTCGATTGCCCGGGCCACCCTATCAAAAGGCAGCTTTGCCACTCGAAAGCCACGTCCCTGACTCGATGCTTCTTTTTCGGAGAGCCCGATTCTTCCAAGCTGGGGATCTATGAAAACGACATACGGGACAAACCTCTCTTCTATCGTCGAGCTTCCACCGTTCAAGAGGTTCTGCTTCAGTATCCTGAAGTCATCGTAGGAAATGTGCGTGAAGGCCGGTCCGCCTTTGACATCGCCTATCGCGTATACTCCCTTCGAAGTGGTCTCCAGTTTGCTGTTAACCCTTATGAAACCCCTCCCGTCGATCTCAATCCCGGTCTTTTCGAGATCCAAGTCAGGAGTGTTGGGCAGCCTGCCGGCTGCAAGCAAGAGGTGGCTCCCGGCTACCGTCTTCTCTTTCTCAGAAGATTGCAGTGTCAGGCTGATTTTGTTACCTCCTACGCTGTCGACTTCAAGCGGTTCAGTATCTAAAAGGACCTCGATACCTTCGTCCCTCATGATTTCCAAAATCATACCGGCAATATCCTCGTCTTCACGAGAGAGCAGCTGCTTATCCCTCTGAATAATGGTGACCTTGCTTCCAAAACGCCTGAACATCTGCCCGAACTCCAGCCCCACATAGCCGCCACCAACTATTATCAGGTGTTCTGGAAGCTCATCCAGTTCCATTATCGACGTTGAGTCATGGGCTACCACATTATCCAGACCCTTTATCTCAGGCCTTGCCGGTCTCGTTCCGGTGTTTATCACAATAGTATCTGCTTCAAGGAACTCTGTCCTTCCGTTCAGAAGCGTGACTTCGAGCTGTCTTTCCCTGACGAAACGTGCGCTGCCTTCTATCAATGATAGGTTTGGAGAATCGAGAATCCTTTTCTTGCTACCTTCTCTGAAGCTCTCGACAACCTCCCTTTTTCGTTGGACAACTCTTTCCAGATCGAGCGAGAACTCCCCGGCATGAACTCCGAAATCTCCGGCGCGCCGAACCAGATGAGCTATTCTTGCACTGGCTATCATGGTCTTCGTCGGGGTACAGCCTTCATTGACGCACGTACCCCCAACTGCCTTTCTCTCTATAAGGGCTACCTTCCATCCTGCCTCTGCAAGCGAAAGCGACAGAGGCGTGCCCCCCTGACCGGAACCAATAACTATCGCATCGAATTTTCTTCTGCCATCCTTCATTTCATCACCATCCTGATGTTCAACCCTGGGCATCTCGAGCCTCTCGATCTTTTGCCGAACTCTGTATGGAAAGCAAAAAGTGCAATTCTGCTTCTCTGCCTCAGTGAGATGAATGTACGAAAGAGCTGGAGGGGAAACTATCTTGTTCTGCTTCCTTAACTGAAGCACCGAGTGGACGACAATTCGTTGAAGAACTAAAGACCGTACCCGTTCTTATCGAGAAAGGGAACATCCCGAGCACTTTACAAGTATAGCATCGGGCAAATCTAAACAAGCTCAAGAAAGAGTCTGGAATCGAAAACTATTGAACCGCTCGGAGCCAGCATTATCTTTCCCTTTTCTCTACAACCCCGTCAGTAGTGAAGGATGACTCAACCCACAGCTAGTATAATCGTAAGATCCAACATAGGTCGGTGATGAATGAAATGGCTAGATATGATGAGCGTGACACCATCTTTGCCCGGATGAACTACGAAGTCGACTCACCGGAGTACTGTGACTACTACTCAAGGCATCCCGAGTTGAAAGAGGTTGATGACGAACTGCGCGGCAAGCCGGATCTGTGCGATTCAAGTGCCCCGTCTTACGATCCGATTGAAGCTTCGGAAGTTCGTTCGAATTTCTCCCTTATAGAAGAACTTAGGTCTCTATGCGAGTGCAAATCATCAACCGACAGACTCCATGTAGAGCCATCGAGCATTACGGATCTAATCAAACTAATAGCCCTCGATTCCGGGGCAGATCTCGTAGGTGTGGCGGAAATGAAACCGGAGTTCTATTACAGTTACAGAGGCAGGCATAAAGAACACTACGGAGAGGAAATAAGCGAACTGCTTCCTTACGGAATCGTTTTCGCGGTCGAGATGAAGAGAGAAATGATCGACACAGCGCCGGTGATGACCGCAATGGTCGAGAGCTCCAGAACTTACCTGAAGGCCGCCACGATTGGACTAGGCATTTCCCATTTTCTCCGCGGCCTGGGATACTCGGCAAGGAATCATATGGATGGGAATTATCTCGCAATTCTCCCTCTAATAGCGACAGCCGCAGGACTTGGCGTTTTCGGAAGACACGGTCTTCTCATCTCTGACAGGTTCGGCCCAAGAATCAAGCTCGGACTTGTAACCACGGACGTGCCTTTGAGGTGCAGCCAACCACTCAATGTCGACCTCGAGAGATTCTGCGGCAATTGCGGGCTCTGCTCGAGAGAGTGCCCCACTTCTGCAATACCAGGCAATGGACGGGAGCTCGACAACTGTAATAGGAGATGGAAAATCAACCACGAGCTCTGTTACTCCTTTTGGAGGTCGAATGGTACCGATTGCGGTATCTGCATGAAGGTCTGCCCCTTTTCGAAGGGAATCGGCTTTTCCCAATTTACGAAATCACACGACAAAGTGCTTTGATTCCGAAATTCTCGGCTGCCTTATCCAGCGTTTTCGGGCCAGAGAGAAGCCGCCGCCATCATCGAATTTGGCTTTTCGAGGGATCTATGTAACAATAAACATATAAGACTATTAGGAGGGATAACCATGAATGAGGTAATTAACACAATCATCGAGTGGGCCATCAGAATAGGGATCAGCATTGTTATCCTACTGGTGGCAAAATGGCTTGCGGGCCTCTTCTACAAAGCATTCTTAAAATTCGCGGAGAAGACATCAGTTGTCTCCACTCAATATCAGAAAACCATGAGAACGCTTTTCAATCTGGCCTTCTATGCGCTGGCAACCTTCATAATTGTCTCGGTTCTCTTCAAGAATCTGGCCCCGGTCCTTGCCGGACTTGGAGTATCCGGTATCATTGTAGGTCTCGCCGTCAAGGAGCCTCTTGAGAATTTCATATGCGGAATTCTTATAATGATCAACAAACTCGTCTACGAAGGGGAAGCAGTCGATATCGGTGGAACCTCAGGTGGAGTGCAGGAGATAAAACTGAATCACGTCCTGATCAAAACCTGGGACGGAAAGCTCGTCACCATACCGAGCAGAAACGTCTGGGCCGCAACGATAATTCACTTCTGGCCTGAGAACATAAGAAGAAACGATCTTACGGTAGGTGTTTCGTACTCGAGCGACCTGAACAAAGTGATGAAGATACTCGAAGAATCTGTGAACTCTTATGAAAAGCTATATGTAGACGACAATCATAAGCCCATGATCCAGTTCACCGGTTATGGCGCCTCTTCGATCGACTTCGTCGTAAGGTTCTGGGTGGAGAAACCGAACTTCATAGACTCCAGCACCGAACTGGCGAAGATCATAAAATCAAGGTTCGACGAAAACGACATAGAGATACCATTCAACCAGCTAGATCTGCATATAAAAGACGGCCCCGCAGAAGGTATAAAGCTGGCAAAGAAGGAGAGCTGACGAAACCTGCTGCGCGAGGATGTACTTTCTAACCTGAGGGACTACCGAGGTTGCAGGTAGGGGGTTGCGCGGTACGAAAAAACTTTAGAGCGTGATTTTTAAACAAATTCAGATGACGGGCTGTGCATTTGTGGTGTGATTCTGTCATCATTGCACCGCTGATGCTTTTCGGCGCCCTGTGTCCAGTGTTTTTTTACCAGACCCAAAACTCCAGACCCTAGACCCGGCTCATCTCGGAGAACGGGGGACGGATGACGGAGAACCAAGGAATCAGTTCCAAGTTCCAAGTTGTGAGTTGCATGTGAGAATAGATTCGATCCAAACGGATGTAGGGGCGTGCGGCTGCACGCCCGCTGTCAACAATGATCAGTCTTCCCAAGGATGAGATCGTCCTCTTCAATAGTTTAACGAACCGAATTCTGGGCAGAATCATGTCTGAATAACGCAAAGAATGTCATCCCGAACTCTTTTCGGGATCTGGGATTTTCTAAGAACCGTGGTCGGGGGTAGCGGGTCGGTGGTAGGAAAGAGCGAAGTGAAACCGGTTCTCCGTTGGACGGTTCTCCGTTCGCCGAAAAGAACAGTTGCAAGTTGTGAGTTGCATGTGAGAATAGATTCGATCCAAACGGATGTAGGGGCGTGCGGCTGCACGCCCGCTGTAAACAACGATCAGTCTTCCCAAGGATGAGATCGTCCTCTTCAATAGTTTGACGAACCGAATTCTGGGCAGAATCATGTCTGAATAACGCAAAGAATGTCATCCCGAACTCTTTTCGGGATCTGGGATTTTCTAAGAACCGTGGTCGGGGGTAGCGGGTCGTGGTAGGAAAGAGCGAAGTGAAACCGGTTCTCCGTTGGACGGTTCTCCGTTCGCCGAAAAGAACAGTTGCAAGTTCCAAAATGTGAGTTGCATGTGAGAATAGATTCGATCCAAACGGATGTAGGGGCGTGCGGCTGCACGCCCGCTGTCAACAACGATCAGTCTTCCCAAGGATGAGATCGTCCTCTTCAATATTTTAACGAACCGAATTCTGGGCAGAATCATGTCTGAATAACGCAAAGAATGTCATCCCGAACTTGTTTCGGGATCTGGTTTTGCGGTCTCAGCTGGGGACGGAGGACCTTTGACGGACAACGTTGTCTTCACAGCGACCAGCGGTTTCTTTCTCTTAAGCGCACAGCGAAGAACCAAGGACGGTTCTTTGCAGCGATCAGCGGGTCCTTGGTTTTAAGCGTAGAGCGGTTTCTAACGCGAGATCCCGTGCAGGAACATCACGGGATGACAAAGTGAGTAGATTTAGGGGCAGGTTCTACGGGATGACCGAAGAGGCGCCCATCAGGTCATGCTTACGGGATAACAGTCCTTCATGTCATTCTGAAATGCTCCTGTTCAGGATCTGGGCTTGGGTCTCAGCGAAGGACGGGTCCATGATCCGGGACGAAGGACCAAGGACGGCTCTTCACAGCGATTAGCGGACCGCCTAGTGTTCACCATCGTATTTCTGCTCATTGAGATACGCCTTCAATGCCTCGTCGATCGTCATGGGCTCCAAAATCACCGGCTCGTAATTCATCTCGGCGAGTTTCTTCAACGATCCCTTTCCCATGGCTGCGCCGATCCAGACCGAGCAGTCGCCGATGACCTGGAGGATCTCGTCAACCTCGGCATGCTTGTGACTCTCATAATAGGGATTCTGCCTCGCTTCAACCTTAATGGCGCACTTTCTTTCGTCGAGCTCATAGATATCGTAGTACCTTGACTGCCCGAAGTGGTCGTCGTTCAATTTGAAGCCGTCATTTGTACCGATTGCGATTAACTTCCCCATCTCTCATCCTCCCGATCGTCTTCCTGCAAGGATGTATCTGTAAAAATCCTTCCCGCGATAGGAGTTCTTCTCGACGTTCGGATTCCTGCTAAGTCTCTTCAGAAGATCTACGACAAACTCATCATTGAACTGCGACTCTACGAAACTCTTTATGTCATTTTCCGACATTGGGTGGCGCTTGATGATCTCGATCACTGCATCCAGTGATTTTTTCTCGGAGGTAGTGAAACTGCTGACCGGAAGGTTCTCGATGCTCTCCGCCTTCAGAAGAGCACGAGCGTATCTTAGCGTCTCTTCTTCAGGTATTTCCACATTTTCTTCTGCCGGTGGTCTGGCAGGGACATTTATGTACACTCTTGCCGGGCCAAGCAGCTCGATCCTATTCTTCAGTTCTCCAAGAAATCTGTCGCTGTCGTTGTAATCCTTGATCAGCATCACTTCAAGCCATATTTCTCCTTTGAATTCCTTCGAAAATTCGAGCAGACCATTATAGACTCTTTCGTACCTTAGCTTTCCAAAAGGTCTGTTTATTTTTCTGAAGCTCTCCTTATCAATGGCATCAAGGGTCGGCATGACAATATCGAAGTCAAGTATCTCTTCTCTCAATGTCCTCTCATATAGAAGCGAGCCATTTGTGATTAGCACAAGCGGCTTATCTGTAAGTTCTCTGAGTCCGTTTACAATTGAATCCAAGGGCTTGTACAGAGTCGGTTCACCTTCTCCAACAACTGTCACTACATCGAAGGAATCCTTGCCGTATTTCTCTATGAAGCTTCTAGCCTCGTTTAAGATTTCCTCCGCAGGATAGAAGGTCTGCCTGGTATTGGTCATGTTAGTCGTTCTGCCAAGCTGGCAGTAAATGCACGAGTAATTGCATGTCTTGAACGGTATCGTACAGACCCCTAGAGATCTGCCAAGTCTTCTTGAAGGAACCACTCCGTATACATGGCTCAAACGAATCACTTCCCTAACAGTATTGTTTGGCTATCTTCCTCCTTGTCCTCCCATTCCCTTTCCCTGTCCGCCTCCGCGCCTGAGACCCATTCCTCCACATCTACCCGATCGAAGAGAGGGATTCTCGGAGTTCGGCCTTATGGCATTTACGGGGCAAGCGCTGAAACACCTGCCACATTTGGTGCAAAGCGCGTCGTTGATATATGCCTTATCCGCCTTCATTACGATAGCTCCTTCCACCGGACAGGCTTTGATACACAGTCCACATCCGGTGCACATATCTTCTCTTATCCAAGGCAATATAAACATCTCCTTCATCTTTATATATGTTTATTGCATATATATTATATCACCACGAAATCCCCTTTCACAAATCTCTAGAAGACTCCGACAAACATCCCGAGCAGAAGCTTCTTCCATAGACTTTCCAAATGAGACGATCACTTGCCATTCGGCTTCGCCAGTATTGATTGTTACTTGTGAAACAGGATTTATCGTCTAGAATAGGAATCATCACACACTCAATTGGAGGTGTAAGAATGAAATCTACTATTTCCAAGAAAGCCGTCTTTTCCATTGTCCTTGTTCTTTTTCTCGGGTCTGTTGCCCTGGCTCAGCCAATTACCTTCCTCGTGAATCCCGATTACGATCCCTTCAGCTACCTTGAGGAAGGCCATCTGAAGGGCTTCCTCGTCGATCTGATCGGATCGCTTGAAAGCGAAACGGGCATAGAAGTCGAGATGAAGCCCGTCAAATTTGACGAAGCCCTCGAGATGTTGCAGGGTGAAGGAAGATACTGCATTCCCTCTCTTGTCTTCACGACACAGAGGAAAGCTCTTTATCAATGGGCGGGGCCCGTTGCCATAACGAACACTTACCTCTACACGACCGAAGAACTTTCGGGTGAATTCAAATCACTCGAGGATGCTAGAAACGCAAATTCCGTAGGTGTGGTAAGCGAATACTATTCCCACAAACTCTTGGAGGAGCAGGGGTTTGACAACCTTATAGTTTTTGAAGACGAAGGGTCGTTGCTCGAAGCCCTTCTTGACGGAGATATCGAACTGGCGCCCTTCAACTCGGCAGTTCTCCAGGAACTTCTCAAAAGGGAACAAGCCTCTTATAGTCCCGTATCGACAGTCGCGATCGACCTGGATATGACATACCTCGGTTTCTCGAAGGAAGTCCCGACTGAAATCGTAGACGCATTCCAGAAGGCTCTCGATAGTCTAAAGAGATCCGGCTCCTTCTCCGAGCTCTACAGCGAATGGTTTCCCGGACAGCCCGTTCCCGGCATCTACACCTTCCTGACCGAGGAGTACCCGCCGGTAACCTTCAGGAGTGAAGACGGAGAACCGACGGGCTTCGTGACCGAAATGGTAAAGGAGATCCTACGCAGAAACGACATGTCTGCCGAGATCCTGATCGTCCCATGGTCCCTCGGTTATGAACTGGCCTCGAATCTGCCTAACATTTTCCTCTTCAGCATGGACCAGACCGAGCAGAGAAAGGAAAACTTCGAGTGGATCGGACCGGTAGGAAAGAATACCGCCTACCTCTACGGCCGCAAAGACACGGACACTCCAGCCACAGACCTCGAGTCAGCAAAGAGAGTCGACGCCATAGGCACGACGACGAACTGGTGGACCGAACAGCTCCTAAAGGAAATGGGCTTCGAGAACCTCGTTAGCTCTCTCGATCCTCTCGACACCGTCGTGCAGCTTGTCGAAGGCGAAACGGATTTGGCAGTATTCACCGACCTCACTGTCGGCGAGCTGGTCAAGAACGCAGGCTACTCCATGGACGACCTGGAAGCCCTTATTGAGCTCCAAACAAACTACTTCTACATCGCGGCTTCGAAGGGAACGAATCTCGGACTGATTTTGAACTTCCAGAAGACTCTCGACGAAATGAAGCGCGACGGAAGCTTCGAAGAAACAATCAGAGAATTCGTGCCAAACATGCTCGTGACATCGCTGCTCTGGAATTCCTCCCAGCTCGATGTGAAGGGTCTTCGAACCTCCATGAACACCCTCTCTGTAGGAGAGATAGCGACCATGGAACTCCAGGAGAACGGATCCACAGGCTATATCTGGGACGTAAAGATAACCAATCCAAACGTCGTTTCGCTGATCTACGAGGGCTCGATATTCGAAAGGAAGTTCCTTGACGATTCAGAACTCGTGGGAGCTCCCTATGACGTCCAGTGGGTATTCGAAGCCCAACAACCCGGCGAAACAGTTGTCATATTCTCCCTCAGGCGCCCCTGGGAAAGCGTCCATCCAATACAGACCTTTGCGATAAACATAATAGTCGAGTAAGAATGACAGTGTCATATGGGAGGCCTAAGGGCGGAGTTCTAGCGATTAGAGAACATACTGCCCTGCCTCCCATATCGGCACTTCAAATAAAACGGAAATTAGCATTTCTTATTCTTCATGGCGGAATAATCGCATTCTTCCCCGCTGAAAGGCTACCTGTATGTCACACACAGCCAGAATCAACAGCACTTCACTTCATCGTAATATGGTGGTGAGCATAAGCCTCATTACACTCGATCGCACAAGATATTATCCATTCTTCCGAACCCTTATAAATAGAGGATTTCAAGGTTTGATTCATGATTCTTTCTGTCGGATCTCATTACATACAGTCTGGTTTGGCAAACCCCATATTTCAGATCTACTTTATCCGCTTTTCTGAATCCAGTTGTATTATGCTCCTATAAAACATTACCCGACTTAATAATTTCGTTACCGGCTCTCGTCGGATCATTCGTATACCATTTTCCTCTAAACTCATTTCTCAATAACACTTATAAACTTATTTAGAATCATTCTTGTACAGTTTACATAGATCCGACTGTGGATAGGTCATTTGATTGAAAGCGAAATCGAGAGCAGTTTTCTTCTGTAAACTTCTGTTGAAAGGTGTCTCCCAGGATTTTAGACAAATGACCTTTCTTAGAAGATGCGGGCCAGTTCTTCATACGGAAAACAATCACGATTTCTCGAATCGAATCCAGACAAATCTCCAAAATACAGAAAGAATAACTCTTGTGAGAGCTTTCCGTTCATTTGATTCCGCCTGCCCAAAACCTGTATAATATCTTTATAATAAAAGCGGTTGCGTAAGAACCATAGTGGTATGGAAACTGTAGAACTGGGACATCTCATCCGTCTGCGTTTGAATGTTGCGTAAGAACCATAGTGGTATGGAAACTATAATGCCACTTTGAAACGGCCAACCTTGGCTTCAGGTTGCGTAAGAACCATAGTGGTATGGAAACGGTTACGGTCTTGAACTCGCCCTCCCATAGAAAGCTCCAGTTGCGTAAGAACCATAGTGGTATGGAAACCTAGAATACAGCTTTGACAGAATTTTCGCCTTGACCAGTTGCGTAAGAACCATAGTGGTATGGAAACTTATATCGTTCCATCTATCACCCTCGTTCAACATCGTTGCGTAAGAACCATAGTGGTATGGAAACGTTTCTCTGCATCTGCAGCCAGCCTTTTCATAAGATCGTTGCGTAAGAACCATAGTGGTATGGAAACATAGCAGATATTATCTGATCATTATGTTCATTTTGGTTGCGTAAGAACCATAGTGGTATGGAAACATATGATCTCGGAATACTCGGAACGAACCGAGTCTCCCTGTTGCGTAAGAACCATAGTGGTATGGAAACGCTAGATCTTCATCTATGTAACACCACTCCGAGAAGGTTGCGTAAGAACCATAGTGGTATGGAAACGCCATCGCAAGCACTTTTTCTCTCGATTTATCGACGTCGGTTGCGTAAGAACCATAGTGGTATGGAAACAGAGTACAACTCAAGGAAGTAGACCATTGCCATTAACGTTGCGTAAGAACCATAGTGGTATGGAAACGAGCTTCATCATCGTGAGGTTGTGCTTGTTAATGTAAGTTGCGTAAGAACCATAGTGGTATGGAAACGCCAATAAGTTTTCTAATTGCGTTCTGCTTTTCGCAGTTGCGTAAGAACCATAGTGGTATGGAAACGAACTGAGGACCTTGGAGTCCGCTATCCCTAACATCTTGGGTTGCGTAAGAACCATAGTGGTATGGAAACTCTTTGCTTTCTTCTCTGGGGTCATCATACTTACCCCTGTTGCGTAAGAACCATAGTGGTATGGAAACTATGACCCATTCGCAATACCAAGTTCTTTTGTTGGTTGCGTAAGAACCATAGTGGTATGGAAACAATGATCAGGACTTACGCCTATGGCTCAAGAGGGTGTTGCGTAAGAACCATAGTGGTATGGAAACATACCACTCGAGGGTAAAGACAGTGTCTTTACCACTCGGTTGCGTAAGAACCATAGTGGTATGGAAACTTGAAGTCCAACCGTATTCTATGTATGATGATTCTGTGTGTTGCGTAAGAACCATAGTGGTATGGAAACTTAAAGTAACTGATAATAATATACGTACGTGTTATGGTTGCGTAAGAACCATAGTGGTATGGAAACGAACCAAAAGCGAGATGGCAGGGAAGTCACACGCGGCAGCGTTGCGTAAGAACCATAGTGGTATGGAAACCCCTGTTCCAAAACAAACTTCCTCGCTCTTTCTTCGTCGTTGCGTAAGAACCATAGTGGTATGGAAACATGTATGATGATTCTGTGTCCGTCCTTAGTTTCAATAGTTGCGTAAGAACCATAGTGGTATGGAAACTTTTGATAGTAGTATTTCTGCTTCGTAACTCGCTCCGTTGCGTAAGAACCATAGTGGTATGCTAAGAGCCGTTGTGGGTGGTTCGTGGTTGGTGGTTGGTCAGGAGCAAAGAACAAGAACTAGATCTAGTTAATTGTGACTGAGGAAGGCTATTAGATCAGAACCAACACAGCTTGTCATCCTGAAAAGCTCCTGTTCAGGATCTGATCTTAGATCCTATCGGTGAACCGGTCCATGATCTGGGAGGATCAATGAAGGACGACTTTCATTAAACCGTTTCCTCAGTAAACTCGGTATTTGAAATACTCCTGCCAATTTCGATTTGCTCTCTATCTTCATTAAACAGCGATCTTTTGAAAGACAACTAACCATGCGCTGAGATCATTCATTTTTCAAGAAATGAGGCAGGAAGGATCTCTCTTCCTTCCTGCCATTAGGGTGTGTGAGTAGTGCAGTTCCAAGTTCTGTGTTGCAAGTTGTTAGTTGAAAAAATCGTTGTCGGTTGTCGGTTATCCGTTTTCCCGGAAGACCCGGCGGTCGCAGAAGAGCCCGCTACCTAGCTATTGATTCTTGCTCTTCTTCCATCAGCGTCGCCCTTTCCCAATCGAAGTGAAGGACTGTCTCGCGGTTCACGGGCTTTCCTCTGTCTCTAGAGACTATGACCCTCAGCTCTTTTTTCGGCGCATTGTCGTCATAGGAACGCTCGCGATGAAGCATGATTATCGTGTCCGCGCAGGCGTTTATCTCTTCAAAGTCATGGAAGTCCTTCTCTTGAGGAAGATTGCCTGGATTGTTCATTACCGTTCTCTTTAGCTGGCTTGCAATAACGATCGGCATTTGGAGAAACGTTGCCAACTCCTTGAACCACTTGAGTTCGCCTTCTCTCTCACGAATGAGCTGAAGGTAGTCGACAAAGCAGATATCGTATCTGAAAAAGCATTTCAGATCGTCGATCGCATATGCGACCTTGTCAATAGTCTCGCCCCACTCTCTAAGGTCTAAGAAGAAGAGGGGTATGCTTCTTAACTTCTCTCTGTATCGGGAGCGCATTGCAAAATATTCGTCTTCTCCGTCCTTCAGTAAATCCTCTGAATAACGATGCCTTTGGAGAAGCCTTTCTTCTAGATTGTCCCTGCTTCTGTCTACGGTTGCATAGGCAGTCCTCATTCCTTTTCTCGTGAATTCATATGCCATGTTCAGCATTAGCGTAGTCTTTCCCTGAGAGGGCCTCGAACCTATTACGATAAGGTCCGTTTCTCTCATAGGTTGAAGAATATCGTTCAGTTTCTCTATCGGCCACCTGTATTCAGACATTTAATTCACCTCCATTAGATATAGTTGTCGGTCAACGGTTCGCCGTTCTCCGGAAAGACCGATGCTCTCTGCACTGTGAAGAACAGCTTCGTGCTTTCAATTCCGTGTTGCAAAGAAGAGAGCCGCTGATCGTTGTGAAGAACAGTTCCATGTTGTCTGTTCCAAGCTCCAAGCAATAACAGTGGCACTGCCTTTGAATACCCGCAATTTGGTGTTCGCTGCACGCCAACAAGATCCGCTTGTAAGAAGACGCTTTTCGCTGTAAGCTGAGGGACAAAGATCCCTCCCGCGTATCCCATGATGGTCAGAAACGAGATTACCTAGCAAAGAGCCATTCAAGGACCTTTTCGTTTTGGTATCAATAGCTCTCCTGGTGTTCGAACGCGGAGAACGGAGAAGGGTCAACCGCGTGCCGGTTTTTTCCTACCCACTCTTGAATGACTTCCCTTGCATCACAGAGATCAGCTATTGTGATCGATTCGCCGAGTCTGGCTTCGTAAAAGCTCTGCAGACTTCCCCCGAAAAAGCCGAATAGATCGAGGATCATACCGGCGATAATGTATCTTCTGCTTTGCTCTACCTTGTCAAGGTTCTCTAGTGCTTTGCCTGCAAGAAAGTAGTTTTTCGGAGTCCGGGGATCGAGCCTCAGCAACTTCTGAACCCATGCGAGGGCGTCGAGAGGCCTCTCGGTTTCGAGGTAAAGATAAACAAGTTCTTCCACAGCTTTCATGTTGTCTTTATCTTCCGAAAGCGCTGCCCTGAACATCAGTTCGGATTTGTAAGGCTTTTTGCGCTTCTTGTAGATCTTTCCGAGAAAGACCATTCCTTCTATATCGTTCGGCTTTCTGGAATAATGCTCCTCGATAAAAGATTCAGCCGTCTCCGTGTAATCGAAGAGATAGGAAATATGGCCTAGATCCCACAGCTCTTCATCGTTCAGTGTCGCCCATCGCTCGAATTCCCTCGCGACAGATACACCCTTTTCAGCCTTAGAAGAACATAGGTTGTCTTCTCCGTTTTCAGTTTCTTCTCGAACACTCTCCTTCTTTGCGAGATCGGTTATTATCTCGTGATAAAGTTTAAACGCCTCATTCCATCTTCCATCCAGAAGCAAAGCCAAAGTCTTGGCTATTCTGTCTTCCATTACATCACTCCTCTTTCCTTCGCTTTTATTGCAACTTGGAACTTGCATCTTGGAACTGCTCTTTCGTCCATGCCAAGTATCTCTCCCTCTTCTTCTCACGGTAAGAGCTGACTCCTTCCAGACGCATGATCGCAGTCCTCTCACCCAGCCTGCTGAAGATCCTTGCTCCAACGGTTCCATCGAAATCTGTCAAGTTCAGGTTGGAGGTTATTATCGTTCCCGCTCCCTGTTCATACCTGTGGTTTATCAGTTCGAATATCTTGTCTGTGGTCATCTTGTTTTCAGTCTCGTTGCTGAGATCGTCAATAACGAGAAGGTCAACCCCCGAACACTCCTGTATCTTCTCGGAGACTGTCTTGAAGTCTCCGATCTTAAGAGACGGGGCGGTTATGAAGGCTACGGTGTCTCCCATATTGACCGCCTCTATCGCTATTCCCGCAGCGAGGTGAGTCTTTCCGGTTCCGTAACCTCCCAGAAGTACGAAGTTCGACCCTATCTTCCACGCCCTGTGTCTAACGTACTTCTTCGAGAGGTCGAACGCCCTTTCCGTCACTTCGTCTTCGGGGATGAAGTTGTCCAGTCTCCTCTCCCAAAGTCCCTTGGGAAGGACTTTTATCAGTCTCTCCATGTTTTCCCTCACCCTTCTGAATTCTCTGTATATCGAGCACTCGTACATGAGGTCGCTGTAGCGAGGATCTTCACTGGCGTAGATTATGTATCCCCCGTAAGGGCACTTCTCCGGACCGGGACAGTTCCTCATGCACTCTTCTATCGCCTCGTCCTTGCTATACCGTGTATTTGAGGAGTTCTTCAAGTGTTTTGGGTCTTTCTCTTGCGGGATTCTTGAACTTTTCGATAGGATCTCTAAACGGTTCAGAATCGTTCCAATCTTTTCTTCCATTTTTCTTCACTCTCCTTCCGAAGGCTCCCCTGAGGAGGGGCTGCATCAGATATTCGAAGCCAATCTCTTCGAGGACCTCGTGTTTCGATCTGTCTATCGCTATGATCGCGTTCTTTATCTGGGAGGGATAGCATTTCCTCAGGGCTTCTCTCAGCAATGGAATCCATTCCCTTTCGAAGGGCCCTATTATCGCCTCCCAGGTCTCCATTACGTCTCTCTCGTACCTAGAACAGGACTCTAGGTATGAGAAGTCTTCCTGATCTTCCTCACTCTGCTTTGCTTCCTGATCGTTCATCTCGAACAGCGGGACGACCGGACAACCTTCAGCAGGGACTTCTTCCGGAGGTCCGGCTTCTGCATTGCGTAAAGGTTCTTTCCCGTTCGATTTGATTTCGGAAGATGAACCGGCAACTTCACCGGGAGGAGTCTCTCTTGGATCAGTCTTTCCCTTTTCCGGGACACCGGATAATGGCCCTATATCCGGGGAAATCTCCCGGGAATTGGCAGGCTGTTTCGTCAATGAGTTGTTTACTGCTTCAATGTTTAGCAAAGGGTCATCATTCTCTTCATTCTTCACCCCTTCTCCTGTCGATTGCGAAAGTGAAACTTTCGTTTCTCCGTAAGGAGAAAGAATGTTTTTAAGTTTTGTTTTGTCTTGTTTTGTTTTGTTTATATATAATGTGCGTGCGTGTGATTCGCGCGAAAGTTGCGCATGGTCTGCGCATAAGTTGCGCGTAGAATCTTCGCCATTACACATTCCCGATGAACGCTCTCCCAGTTCTGAAGGGCTTTCTATTAACTCATCACCGTGCGCGGAAAGTGCGCATGGATTGCTCACACATTGCGTTGAAGATGCGCGTAGAAATGTTCCTGAGAACGAGTACTCCCCGCTCCTGCCTGTATCACCTGAATAATAGCTTATAATGCCGGTTTCAATCAGTTTGCTTCTCGCCCATCTCACCTGATTTCTCGTCCAGCCGAATTCTTTCCTGAAAACACTGGCAGGCAGGGAAAAGCTCTCGGGCCAGAATAACTCATTCGCCCTGTCGAGAAGGAAAAAGAACATGGAGATCTCCTTTTCATTGAAATGAAACCGCCTGTGCTGTATCCAGAAATTGTTGATCAGTTCTATGTAATTCACAGTAAAACCTCCAAATCTGAATCGTGGTAGCGGGTGAGGGGTAGGTGGTAGGACAAGATCTTACGAACCCGCTACCCCGTACCCCCAGCCTCGAAAGCTATGCTTTCCTGAACCTCCTCACCGGCTTGAGCTTCTCTTTCTTCTCGTATGCATCGTCGGGAAGATAGTCGACCAGTTCGGAGAGGTTTCTGAATGTGATGAATTTGAAGGGATCGGGAAGACCTACAACGGTATCCAGAACCGCCTCTCTATCCAGAAGCCTTATCTGAGTCGGAGCCTCATCGCTCGCGTACTCGTAGCCCTGAAGCTCGACCTTTCCTATCCCTTCTTTGTCTATGAATTCATCCGCGAGCTTCTTCATCTTCTTAGCCCCTTCCTGAAAGGCGACTGTCTTCTGAAGAGTACTCTTCAATGAATCACTATCTGTTATCATGAGATCCTCTCCAAGCTTCTCCATTAAGGGACAGAAGGAATGATAGAGGCAGTAGGAGCAGTGATCTCCCGCTTCGGGCGAAAAATCGCTCTGAAGGATCTGGCTTATCCAGGCGTAGAGATTGATCCCGGCCTCTTCGAGATTTTCCTTTGTCACCTCTTTAGAAATCGAGGCTCCCGCAGAAAGAGATACCCATTCTATCCTTCTTATGTCGTATCCCTGTCTCGAGAGAGCCCAGGCGTATATAAACAGCCTCTCCCAATCGGGATCACCGAATCCTGCCTTGAAGTGGCACAAAACGAGGGGCTGGTTGACCGTCCCCGGTCCTCCGTCCTCCGAAAGACGGAGAAAAGCAGATTCAAGGCTCTTGTTAGCTTCTTCGCCGGGATTGGAGACAAAGAATTCTGCTTCACAGTTCTTCTCGAAGGACGGGTACATGCTCTGGGACGAAGGACGAGGGACGTTTTTCCGCTCATCTTCATAGAGCGCCTGCGCTACGCCCCTAAACACCACTTCGGGTTCGTCGAAGGGAATTGGGTTCGAGAATCTATCCAGCGCGAAGGGAATATTTAGAGCTACGACATCTTTGCTCTTGAGAAATTGAACTCCGAACTCTATCTGATCTAGATCCCTCTTCAGATTCTCTCCAAAGAGGAGAGGAGTAGGAGAATTACCTAGATAGGAATTGAACATCGCCCTCAGAATGAGGCCGTTGTGTTTTCTTCCCTCTCCCTGTGCTTCGGGCAGTCCCTCGAAATAACGGAGATAGAACCTGTGAGGACATTCGATGAAGGATTTGAGTCTTGAATACGATAATGGGAACGGGTGACGGTTCTCCGTCATCCGTTCTCCGTTCCCCGATTTCTCAGGACCTGATCGATTGGATATGTATGGGCAAGAGAAATTCTGCCCAATTCCTGACATTTCTTCTGCGGGAATTGACGAAGTAATATCACTTTTACAGAAAGAGTAAGCGGGATTAGCTACCAACTTTCTGGAAGTGATAATATTTAGATGTTCCACGTTTGCTTTTTGTGTTGAGAGCGGGTCTCGTGCAGGGGATCCGTTCTCGTTTTTTACTGCCGGATTCATGGCAGATCACCTTCCTTTCTTGAATTCAGTTCCAAGTTACAAGTTGTTAGTTGCAAGCAAAAGAGCCGCTTTTCGCTGAACGCTGGAAGTGCGGTCCTCAGTCAGCCGTCATCGGTCCTCCGTTTTTTCAAGAGACTTGGAGAGTTTCCAGAGCATTCTATTAATGCTTTCAGCCTTCTTCTCGATTAGATCAAGCTGATCTCGATTCAGATAGCCAAACTCAAAGGAAATCTCCAACTGGGCCACTGTCTCATTCAAAGAACCACGGGCAAGATAGAGAAAATGATCAAACTCCTTCTTGTGTTTCCTCCCAGCTCCTTCGGCTATATTCGACATAACTGAAACCGCTGCCCGCCTTAACTGAGCGACAAGGCCAAACTTCTCATCTGAAGGAAAGGATGAAGTCAACTCATACACATCCTTTGCGAAGGACTTGCTCACTTTCCAGACTTCCAGATTCTTGAAACCAAACGACATTTCAAACCTCCATAAATCTCAGTATTTTTGAAATCTGTTTTACTCCGAGGACGGTGGACCGTTGACCGATGACCTTTTTCATCCGTCATTTTGCGCCTCCTTTGTTGTTAGTTCTCTTATAGCGCCCTCATATACGCCTATGTCGTAACCGAGACTGTAGAGATACATGAGATCCTTGTAGCCTGGAAAGCGGGAAGTCCTTGTGAAGCAGGGGAAGATCCTCTCCACCGGAACGCCCAGAAAACGGGCCAGAGTATCCGCGTTCCTGAAACCGGGAATTATCCTTCCCAGCTCGACCTCGGAGATATACTTCTGGTCCTTGCCTATCACCTCTCCGAGCTCCCTCTGGCTAAGTTCTCTCATGATCCTCTCATCGCGCAGGTTGCCCATAAATCACCTCCTCTCTCCATGGTCTGAGTTCATCCAGAACTGAGTTTTCTGAATGCAAGGACTTTGAAGCCCTGGATATACTCCAAATCATCACATCATATTCTTGTGAACAAAGCCGGGTTCGAACGCTGTGTAGCTTTAGCTAAACTTGCGCAGACTGTTCCCGTTCAGTGGAAAATTATCATGCCTTCATTAAGGAGAAAGACCTGAAGATGAGTTCTTGAAGAAAGAAAACCTTAAACAGATAGAACAAAAGTGAAAAACAGTATTTCCAAAACCATCCATATTTTGAAAAACCTCCATCAGCTCCGCAAGTCAATCAAAACTGGTTGTATATATTCTATATCACCCTCATAAACGCTGTCAAGAACTGTTCGTGAGCTATTCGGCATTGAGAGACCCGGAGCGATATTTTCAAATGCTGTCATTTATTCGCGATTATTGCCGACAAAAGCCAATTATTTCATTCTTTCGATGTGTTAGAATTTGTCTCTTTTCTAATCTTCTTTTTTCTTTCGTTTTCATGATTTTCGACACATGAATGCGATAGCTTTCAATCGGAATAAAAGAGCCTTTGCTTCTCTATTTTGATTATACATAGCCGTTATTCCAGAGCCAAACTCAGGTGTTTTTCACCTGAGCTTGGTGTTTTTTGACCCTGTGGTATATATTCATCTCACGTGGCCACGAAAAAGAAAACGGAGCGTTCGCCGACAACGGTCAGCCGTTCACCGATGAAGATCAAAAAAAAGCAATGCCACTGCACTTTGTAGCTCTTTCGGAGGACGGAGGACGGCCATCGGGGGACGTTCACAAGAAAAGGAGGAATTTTAATGGGATTAGGAGCAACTGTGATGGTAGTTGGTACCGAGAAGTCACTTTCGATCACCTGGGATACCGGTGTCATTGAGGACGATAAACCAGTCCTCTCAAGACAGACTCTCAGCGTAGATTCGGCAATGACCGCACAGGAGGCATACGATGCAGCCTATAACATCGCAAGCCTCACCAATTACATCATCGCCGACATTAGACTGATCGAAACCCAGACCCTCGGACCGATTGACTGACAACCGTGGTAGCGGATGGCAGGTAGCGGGTCCGTAAGATCAGAAAGTCCGGGGTAGCGGTTAAAGAGTGAGGTTCGGGTTGAAATGGTTTACCTACCCGCAACCCCCGACCCGCAGCCCCGTACAATTTGAAAGGAGGAACTCGAATGAGAAACCTGAGCGTTAGATGGTACGATTCAACTGCGAAGAAGTCCAAGGGCTTCTACATAAAGGAGCCCAAGGAGACTCTCACTCAGGCTGAGGTCGAGACTGTCATGGGAAACCTCATAACTCTGAAGGTAATCCCTTCAAGCTATGCGGTAGACTACGCGGCAGTCATCGATACTCAGAAGAACGAGTTGTTTAATCTGATCTAGAACCGTCCATCGTCCAAACCCGAGGACCCGTCCGGCGTCCTTGGCTCCGGGTGGCTCAGCCACCCGGGTTCTTCAATCTGGAGATCAACCTGTTAAGCATCTTATGGAGTCTGTTTGCCTGATCCTTTATCTGACTGAAAGTCTCTTCATCTATATATTCAAACATCTTCGAGAGTTCGAGTTGTGTCATTGCTTCTCTCAGAGAGCCCTTTGCCAGGAAGAGAAACTGCACAAACTCCTTGTTGTACTGACGCCCTGACCCTTCGGCGATATTGGAGGGAACGGAGATAACGGCTCTCCTTAGCTGGGAAGAAAGGCCGAATTTCTCGAAGTCAGGGAAAGTGGAGACAATCTGATAAACGTCGTAGGCAAACTTCATACTCAGCTTATACACATCTAGATTCTGATAAGAATCGGCCATGAAGACCACCTCCAGAGAAATGATAGCGCAAAGATGCTGTCAGTGTCTATCCAAGGACGAGGGACGGGTTCATGATCTTGGACGAAGGACGAAATCAACAGGAGGTAGCCATGGATTTCATACGAGAATTGATTTCGCTAATAGGAGTATTTGCAAGTTACGTTGAGAGCCCCGGCAACGGACCGGAGAAGAAAAAGAAAGTGAAGCAGATGATAAAGGACGCGCTTCCAGATGAACAATGGAAGATCGACCCCGAATTCTTCGACTTCATCCTGGATATCCTGATAGACCTCGTCGTCATGTTCCTGAACAGGGGGCTTTGGAAGACGGCGATGAAGGTATTGGTGAAGTAATTGCTATTTGCAGATAGCGATTGAGAAACACAATGTCTCTAAGCGACTAGAACACAAACAAACCCACTGTATATCACCTTCTTTCTTTTGCCCGGCTTTGATGCCGGGTCTTTTTTCACTTATCGAAAACGGCGGATTTTGTTTTCAATGTAAACTCCTTTATAATTTTGTTTAGATTCGATCGTTTTTTTGGGGATGCTTGGAACGAGAGAAGGAGGATCGAAATGAGAAGAACTATCTTCTTTCTCTTATTTGCTTTGCATACACTGGTGTTTGGGCTAGAGCCGATAACTCTTCAGATTGGCGATACTTCAGCCAGTTACTACAGGGAATACCTTAACCTCTTCGATGACATAAGCGAATATGAAAGCGCCGTTATATGCACAGTCGTGGATGGAGATACTGTCAAGCTGAAGCTAAAGAGCGATCCCGATTCTTTGCTAACTGCAAGACTGATTGGAGTAGATACTCCCGAAAGCGTCCATCCCCAGAAAAGCGTAGAGCATTTCGGCATCGAGTCATCTGGTTTCACCAAAGCAGTTCTCGAGGGGAAGGATGTCTTTCTGTCCTTTGACTGGGAGCAAATTGATTCATACGGACGGATTCTCTGTTATATCTGGATTCCCCTAGAGTATGAAGGAAGAGCTTACAATATCATGTTCAACCTTCTTCTCATTACTAGCGGTTACGGTCATGCCTATACTAGCTATGCTTTCGATGAGAACTACACGGGAATCTTCATCGAAGCTGAAAGGCTTGCCAGACTCGGAGGGTTTAATCTATGGCAGGAAGAAAAGCCAGACAGCATCTTGCTGCCTGAGTATGACCCTATTGTTTACATAACAAGCACCGGAGACAAGTACCATGTCCATGGCTGTCATTTTCTGGAACACAGTAAGATCCCTATCCTTCTGTCTGAAGCTGTAAGACGAGGTTACATACCCTGTCGCGTCTGCAAACCGCCTCAATTAGAGCTTCCCTCTATCAGCGTAGTTGAGGAAGACTTTTTAACGGCCATTACAGTAGAAGGAAGTGTTGTAATACTCTACCCAGACGGTACTTGGGAATTTGAGGCATACTAACAGGAAGAAAAGAGGGAGGTAATCATGAGAAGAATTCTGCTTCTCAGCATCCTGATGGCATTTTCTCTGCTTCATGCGTTAACGCCCATAACGCTTCAGTTTGGGGAAAATGAAGCTACATATTACAGAGAGCTTCTAAATCTGTTCGATGTGACAGCTGATCAAAATGAGGCTTTGGTAACAAGCATATTAGACGGTGACATTTTCACTATTGTGCGCCATAAAACATTGAATTTCTTGGAAGTAATACATCTTATAGGAGTAGACGCTCCCGACAGCACACATCCGGACAAAACCATTGAGAAACTTGGACTGAAGTCTTCAGAATTTGTTAGAGTTCTGCTGGAAGACAAAAGAGTCCTTCTTACTTACGACATTACCCCTAGGGATTCTTATGGAAGGTACCTCGCCTATGTATGGCTCCCCGCAGTCTACGAGGGCAATTCATACTATGTGTTGTTTAATCTTCTCGCTCTAACAAATGGATACGGCCAGGTCTACACTACACATCCATTCAATGACTACTACATGGAGATCTTCATCGAAGCGGGAAGACAGGCGAAGCTGCAAAGAACAGGGCTGTGGGCCGAAGAAGGCTTCGCCAATATACCAGCCGAACCACTTTTCAACCCGATTGTATACATAACAAACACCGGGGAGAAATACCATCAGTATCACTGCCAGAATCTGCTTGAAAGCAGGATTCCGATTAGGCTGTCGGAAGCTGTTTACCTAGGATATGAGCCGTGCAGCGTTTGCAGGCCGCCTATTATATACATTGACCCGCAATAGTATCGAAGCTTGAAGCACAACAAGGAATCTCGTGAGAATGAAATGCAATTAGAATTCCAATAGAAGAAGCTGTTTGATTTGAGGTGAGTCGACTTGAGAAAGCAGCAATGTGCTAATATTCAGAGAGCTGCAAAATATATTGTTCAGATTGGTTTAACAATTGCAATTACCTTGTTGAGTATTTGCGCTTTGTTGCTTATTAAAACTCGTTGCGACCAACTACAGCAGTAGGTCAACAACGAAAAAGATCAAGAGGTCCCAATTTATCACCGAATTTATTCTGTGAGGCACTTATCGTCTAGTGCTTAATAGAATTTGGAGTCGATGAAGAAGAAGGACATATCACATATCTTATACCGAAACTTTGAAAGACACCTGAATTGAGTTCACGATCATCTCTTTGAAAAGTGCATCTTTTACAGTTACTTAGATTCACATTCGGCTCAGAGCAAACTGTAGAGGTGCATGAAGCGTGGAAAGATTTCCGCTGAGCCGTGTTCTTAGAAAGCGATTCGGCTAATTTACAGCAGAAAGCAATATTTGAGACTTGAAAATATATATCAGGTTATTTGCCTCAAACAAGACATGCTAGGTATGTGTCAATTCCTGAGTCCCATTGGACTTTCATAGATCATTACAGCTTGAGAGACTCATGTTAGGCAATCATTTTGAATTAGTTTCGAAAATTTGTATAATGTTATTATGCTTATTATCTATTATTTAATCAGTGATCTTTCTTATGAATATCACTAGCAAGAGAAATCGATAGCTTTGTTCCCTGGAGGCAAAGAAGTGCAAAATGCAAGCTCACAACAGAAAAAAGCAATCGAAGCACTCGACGGTCCTTTGTTAGTAATAGCGGGTCCCGGGTCTGGAAAGACTTTTACTCTAGTTGAAAGGACTATCCACATTGTAAAGGAAAGACTCGTTGATCCAGACCGAATACTTCTATCGACCTTCACTGAGAAAGCCTCCTCAGAGCTTCTTTCTAGGGTGTCGCAGCGTCTATATGAGGAGCAAATAAACTTCAACGTTAACGAAATGTATCTCGGGACAATTCACTCAATTTGCAGTCGCATATTGGATGAGAACCTCGAATTCACGAGACTCAAGAGAAACTACACAATTCTCGATCAGTTTGGCCAATATTACTTCATATATCAGCGGATCCACAGTTTTCGGAATCTTTCAGGAATAAGCTCGATACTGAGTACAAGAAATTGGTGGGCCAACTCTGTCGAAATTGCTGGCTTAATGAATAAACTAACAGAAGAGCTTGTTGACTCGCAGAAACTTCTAGAATCGGATGATGAGAAATTGCGGACGCTGGGAACCTGTCTCAATCTGTACCGACAATACTTGTATGAAGAGAACGCACTTGATTTCTCAAATATTCAATATGAGACATATCAGCTGCTCACTACTCACGATAATGTACTGAAGAATCTTCGAGAGAAGATTTCCTACCTTATGATTGACGAATACCAAGACACAAATACCATCCAAGAGAAGATCTTCTTACTTATTTCTGGAGAAAGGCAGAACATATGCGTGGTTGGAGATGAAGATCAAAGCCTGTATCGATTTCGCGGTGCGACCGTAAGGAATATCCTTGAATTCCAACGGAACTTTGATCCCGGAGAGTGCAAGCTAGTTGTTCTCAATGAAAACTATCGCTCTCATCCCAAAATAATTGACTTCTACAATCGCTGGATGAGCGAGCAACAATGGGAATATGAAGGAAGGAGATTTCGCTTCGAAAAGACGATCTCCCCTCGTGAAGGTGTCTTTGCCAATAATCAGACGGTAATAAAAGTGGCCGGTACAGATTCTGGAAGCCCCTGGCACGAGGAAATTCTTGAGTTTCTACAGCAACTCAAGAGAACTGGGGCGATAGACGACTGGAATCAAATTGTCTTTCTTTTCCAGTCTGTTAAGAACCCAAAAGTAATTGCTTTAGCCAGTTTTCTCGAAGAAAAAGGTGTGAATGTCTATTCTCCGCGATCAAATCTGATCTTTGATAGAGAAGAGTTCAAGCTCCTTATCGGCGCATTCTACTATCTCTTCGCCTGGTATGCAAAAATAAGATCAAAGGACAGCACATTCACGAATCCCATTTGGGCCTATCTTGATGACTGTTTCCATCTGTTTGTTGAAAAGCTCAGGCTAAATGAGAATGCAGAACTTCTTACTTGGTGCCAGAATAAACTGAGGTATCACGACAGCAATTTCGGCACAACGAACTATGGCTTCTCAGCGCTCTTCTACGAGCTGCTGCAGTTTCCCCTCTTTAGCAAGTTTCTTCATGAGAATCTTGTATCTGGCATGATAGACAGCAGACCAGCGAGAAACATCGCTCTTTTCTCCCAGCTTCTTGTAAAATTCGAGTATCTTCACAACATAAAGGTATTATCTTCTAGATTCATCGACAAGACCATCATTGATTTTTTCGATAAGTACCTTAATTTCCTAAAAGAAGGTGGATTGGACGAGTATGAAGATGACTTCGACTATGCTCCGAGTGGGTGCGTTTCATTCATGACAATCCATCAGTCAAAGGGCCTTGAGTTCCCTGTAGTTATTGTGGATTCGCTTGGAGCTTCGCCAAGAAAGAATTACACCGACTTAGATGAGTTGCTCCAATCTGGTTATTATTTAAGACCCCCTTTCGAGCCAATCAAAGAAACCAAATCTTTCGACTTCAGGAGACAATTTTTCACGGCCTTCTCACGTGCACAGGATCTCTTGGTCCTAACGTGTCAAGAAGTTTTACCCGGAAACGGGCGTCGAAAAGTACCGTCTGGGCAGTTCGTGTCACTATATGAGAGTATTCCCTACTGGAGAGATGACTCTTTTGACTTCAAGCTGCTTTCTTTGCATTCTATAAAAGAGACTTCGATCAAGAGAGAGTACTCATACACTTCTCATATACTGAACTATGAGGCCTGTCCAAGACAGTATATGTTCACAAAATACCTTGGTTTCGAGCCAGTGAGGGCTAACCCTATTCTGTTTGGAAATCTTGTTCATGAGACAATAGAAGATATCCACAAAGCAGTTCTTCGCAATGAAACGCACCTTCTAAACAGAGATAATATAGAAAAATGGTTCAGCAGCAATTACAGGAGTCTGAGCACAAAAGAAAGAGTGTATCTGGCTCCGGAGACACAGAGAGTTGCTCTTGAGCAAGTCATGAAGTACTTTGAGAGGAAGCGAGGCGATTGGTCAGATATTCGAGAAGCAGAAGTCGATGTATCGCTTGTAAAGGAAGCCTATATCCTTAAGGGGAAGGTGGATCTTATTGCCGGTACTGGTGATACTGTGCAGATAATCGATTTCAAGGCCGAGAAAAAGCCGGACCTTCAAGGCGAAAGAGAGAGAATTGATCAGTATAGAAGGCAACTGGAGATCTATGCTCATGTTGTCGAACAAAAGATCGGGCTCAAAGTAAGCGGTATGCAGCTCTACTTCACTGGCGAAATCGATGGCAGTCCGATAATATCTTTCAGAAACGATCAGTCTTCGATAAACCGCACAATCGATCAAGTTAATAACGTTGTCGATAACATAGAATCATTGAAGTTCTCAATCGAAACAAGACCGATCAAGCAGTGCTCAAACTGTGATATGCGACACTATTGTGACCGAAGATGATAGGAGGAATTCACCGTGGAGAATAATCAGCAAAAACTCGATATTGATATTCAAACGCATGCGACTGATAATGAAAAGTACGAATTTGAACCATTGCAAGGCAGACCGATGTTGCAATGGCGCGGAAAGAGACCTTTCAAATCAACTCACTACTATCCGGCCCAGCTGAAAGAGAGTTTTGGGGAACCTGCAAATGACTGGATGAACAAGCTGTACTGGGGTGACAATCTTCAGGTTCTCAGTCACCTTCTCAGGGATTATCGCGGAAAGATACAGCTTATATATATTGATCCTCCATTTGACTCAAAAGCTGATTACAAAAAGAAAGTAGAACTCAGAGGGAAAGAAATCAACAACGACTACAATTCCTTTGAAGAAAAGCAATACACAGACATCTGGACAAATGATGACTATCTTCAGTTTATGTATGAAAGGTTAATCGTTATGCGAGAACTGCTTTCCGAAAATGGTTGCATATACCTTCACTGCGATTACAGGAAAGTTCATCATCTAAGATGTTTGATGGATGAGATATTCGGAGTGAATAGGTTCCTGAACGAAGTCATTTGGTGCTATAAGTCCGGCGGTGCAGGTGATCGTGGATATGCAAGAAAGCATGACACAATTCTGCTTTACTCGAAGACGAAGGATTTTGCTTTCAACCAAATAAAGGAAAAGTCGTATATGTTTCCTTGGTCAGGGCAAAACCCCGCGCAAACATACTACGAAGATGATAAAGGAAGATATACTCTGGTTAATGTTAAGGATTATTGGACCGATATAGGAATGATAGCTACTAGCTCTCACGAGCGACAAGGTTATCCTACCCAAAAGCCTGAAGCATTACTTGAACGCATTATAAAAGCCTCATCAAATAAGGGCGACATCGTTCTTGACTGTTTTATGGGATGCGGTACTACTCAAGCAGTCGCTATGAAACTTGGGAGAAAGTTTATCGGAGCAGATATTAACCTTGGTGCTGTGGAAACTACAGTTAAGAGGCTCCTAGGAGTGAGAGAAGAAGTTGAAACTGGTCAAATGAGCCTTGAAGAGTCTGAGAAGCTCTATACAGGCTTCGAGGTATATAACGTAAACAACTACGATGTTTTTCGCAATCCCGTTCAGGCTAAAGAACTTCTAATGGAAGCACTCGAAATACAGACACTCCACAATAACCCTATCTTTGATGGAGAGAAAGATGGTAGAAAAGTCATAATTATGCCTGTTAATCGAATTGCTGCGCAAGAAGATGTTATAAACCTGGCACGTAATCTTGACTACAAGAGTTATGAGAAGAAGAAGAAAGACCACCCACATTCACCGGTCGATCTTATAACTCTTGTCTGCATGGGGCATGAACCAGATATCGCTGCCAAGTTCGTCAAAGAAACTGGATACAACATAGATGTCGAGGTATTAGACGTTCTAAGAGATAGGAAAGATTTGTGCTTTAAACGAGATTCAGAGGCTGACATCCAAATCGAAAATGGGAAACTTGTAATCAGAAGCTTCTATCCGATGAATCTTCTTCAGAAAATCAGCATGTTCAAGGAAGATATCAAAGATTGGCGAGAACTTGTTGATGCTGTTTATATTGACTGGGATTATGATGGAGAAACGATGAAACCCGCTGAGATAGATATACCTAGAGATAGAGAGCTGGTTAAGGGCCAGTATGATATTCCTGAGGGAGCAAGGAATATCAAAATAAGGATAGTTGACCTACTTTCTGAGGCTTATGAAGGTGAGATATACAATGGCTAAGAAAAAGGTCACAATGGACTTCACGTTCTTCAAACATCTGTGGATGTTTTATCAGAAGAATAGAAAGACTATCATTTCCAAGTATAAAGGACCGACAAGGAAATTCCTTCAGTTCAATGGTCCTGAGAATCCGAATCGTTTTCTAAGAACACCTCAGTTTGAAGCTTTTGAGATGTATGTTTTCCTGAAAGAAGGCCTCAAGAACCTCAAGATGAGTGAGATTTTCAACGAATGGTACGATAGGACTGACATGTTCAATCTACGCGAGCGAGGTACGATTAACGTTCAGACTGGCCAGATGAACATGCTTGATGAGATGACGAGAGAAAATTACGAACAAATCTTCGAAACGATAAATGAGTTTGGTTCAGCCAGTGACTATGCAAATTACATCTTTGCGCTCACTATGGGTACAGGAAAGACGATTCTAATGGCAACGTGTATCTTCTATGAGTTCGTACTCGCTCACAAGTTGCCAAAAGATCCATTATATTGCCATAACGCACTTGTATTTGCACCAGATAAAACTGTGCTTTCTTCTCTTCTGGAAATACAAACTTTTGACAAGACGAAAGTGGTGCCAGCAGAGTATGTCAATTTCCTGAACTCAAATATCAAGTATTTCTTCCTGGAAGACACAGAGACAGATCTCAATACTGTTGATGGATCGGACTTCAATATTGTGATCACAAACAACCAGAAAATCATACTGAAGAAGGAACACAAGGAGAAAACTGCTGGAGAAAGGCTCTTTAAGTACATATCGAGTTCAGCAGGAGTATTAGCCGAAGCTGCCGACGTTCTACCAAACGAAGAGCCTGAAGACGATAAAGATCTGATAGCAAATAACAGGTTCTACAAGTTGAACAGGCTTCCTCAGCTTGGCATATATGTTGACGAGGCTCACCACGTCTTTGGAAGTCAGCTTGCAAGGGATTTAGGATTGAATAGAACTAAAACAAGCCTGAAACTGACAATCGACGAAATAGCGAAGAATCTGAATCGCTCTGGGTCGCGTGTTGTTGCCTGTTATAATTACACAGGAACACCGTATGTCAAGAAGACCATTCTACCTGAAGTCGTTTATGGCTACGGGTTGAAAGACGCAATTGACAATGAGTATCTGAAAAGGGTTAGACTCAAAACATATAGCGATATTCGAAGTGAGGAGTTTGTTAGAGATGTTATAGAAGATTTCTGGAGAAAATATGGCGAGAACCGTCATGAGAATATGTTGCCAAAGATTGCCTTCTTTGCGCCGACAATCAAAGATTTGGAAGAAAATCTGAAGCCTTCCTTAGAAAACGTGTTGAATGGTCTTGGCATTTCCTCAGATAAGATTCTTGTAAATCACCAGGGATCTGACAGTGATTCTATTAGAGAATTCAGTCGTTTGGATACTCCTGAATCAGAAAAGCAGTTCATCTTGCTTGTGAATAAGGGGAAGGAAGGTTGGAACTGCCGCTCCCTATTTGCAGTAGCACTCTTTAGAAGACCTTATTCGACGATTTTCGTTCTACAAGCAACTATGCGTTGTCTCAGATCTATAGATAAAGTCCAGCAGACGGCATCTATTTATCTTTCCAGTGAGAATGAAGAGATACTTAAGGCAGAACTAGACAAGAACTTCAGGATGAGCATAAATGAGCTCAAGAACGCGAAAGGGAAAGAGAAACAGCTTTTCAAGATTTCGGTTACAAAACCTCCGATTGAAATCAAGATAACTAGAGTGAAAATGACCTTTGACATTGAGGAGATAAAGGAGCCTGAGAAAATCACTTTTGATTTCGATAAGGTATCCACAGACAGGTACAGAATTCTAGCAAGAACAATCGAAGATGTGAAGATAGGCAAAGCCTTGGACAAGCAGACTGAGTCTACTGAAGATATAACATCTCTCAGAGAAAAGAGAAAGTTTTCGAGAACTACTTTGGTTGCGGAGATTGCGAGATATCTTAACATTTCCTGCTTAAGAGTAGAGAGAATTCTGGAAAGAGCTGAAGAAGAAATGGAAAAGATTCTTGAGTGTGTGAATGAGTATAACGAAATTCTGTACGATCACGTAATTCCCAAGATCTTCAGATCTATCCATCAGATAACTGAGAGAAAAGAAGAGGAACAGAAAACAGTTCTTCTAGTAAAAGAGCCAGAATCTGGTTATTATGAAATCTCGGGAGATCCGAAAAAGACAGTTGCTCTTTCTGACTATAAGACTCTTTCTTGCAAAAGCTTTCATCTTGACACCTATTGCTTTGATTCAAAACCTGAAATGGAACTGTTCATCGATCTTCTAAAGAGCAGCGACATCGAAAAGGTTTACTTCACCGGCATGCTAACACATGGACAGACGGAGTTCTATATAAGCTACATCGATCCTGACTCAAAGATGGTCAGACACTATTATCCTGACTTTCTTGTCAAAAAGGGTGATGATGGCTGGTCTATTCTTGAAGTCAAGGCAGACAACATGATCGATGACGCTATAGTGCAAGCAAAAAAAGAGGCTGCTGAACAGTTCGCCGTCGAAAATGAAATGACCTATTCGATAGTATCAGAAAGCGAAGTAAGAGATCATTCCTTTGGTACTGAGAAAACGAAGTTAAAGCTATTAGCAGAGGAAGAGGAGCAATAGTGGAAAACCCTGCCAATCCAGTCTTCTTGAGATATCCAGGAGGAAAGAAGAGAAAAGTAAAAAGCTTTTTCGATCTCCTGCCGACAAAAGATGAGATTAAAGGTCGGTATTTCGAACCCTTTCTTGGGGGGGCAACTGTCTTCTTCCACATAAGACCGAAAAAAGCAACTCTATCAGATCTGAGTGGCGATCTTATGGATCTCTACCGAGGTGTGAAAAAAGATCCAAAAGGAGTATGGCAGAAGTACAGGACTCTTCCAGAAGGGAGAGATGCATATTATGCGATAAGAAATGAAGATCTCTCAAAAGCAAATCTAATAACAAGGGCAGCAAGAACTCTCTTCTTGAACAGAACGTGTTTTAAGGGTATGTGGCGTTACAACAGCGCAGGAAGATTCAATGTGGGTTACGGTGGCGAAGATAGGAGATGGGTTATCACAGAACACGACCTAGTTATGGTTTCGAAGCTTCTTAAGGGAAAGCACCTTCTTACATCGGACTTTGAACAGATTATAGCTTATGCAAATGAAGGGGATTATATATTCCTGGATCCTCCGTATCAGCCGGGTGAAAGTGAAATGCGCAACGATCACTTTGGGTACATGTGCTTCTCATTTACCGATCAGATTCGTTTAGCTCGGTGCCTGACGAAAGCCTCAAGTAGAGGAGTGAAGTGGGCACTTACCAACTCAGGAGCATCAGAAATAACTGAACTATATCAGGACCTTCATTTATTGGTACTCGACTTATCAGTTTTGGAAACAGATAAAGGGGAAAGGTTAGAAACGAGGAAAGAGGTGATAATGACCAATCTAACTAAGGGGGGGTAACATGGCAAACACAGTCTCAGATATTGTAGAAGAATCAGAAGAGAGCCAAAATCCACTTTCTGCATTAAGAGATTTTCTTGATAAGGAGAAGAAATACGAGTTGTCAGAGGCCTTCGATAAGATGCGTTTGGTTGGATATGCTCTGAATATTGCTTACGACAAAATTAGAATAACAACTTGTGATCCTTTCAAGATAAACGTTGGAGGAATTCCCAGAAATTCGCTTCTAGTTATGATTCCCTCAAACTATGAGGAGTTACCGCCTCATTTCACACTTCTTAGAGTCTTAGAAGCGGCAGATACACCGCTTTCGATGGAGGTTCAGCAAACGTATTTTGAACTTCAGAAGAAATCAATGCCCGAACTCGATATTTGGACAAGAAATGAGCTTCAGTGGGGTGCACTAGATACAGCTGTCCTAGGAATGTTCTATGCAAATCCAGATAATTACAAAGCAGTTGAATTCTCGAGCGATATCAACAACTTTGTCAGCGCAGACAGATATAGGATATACGCTCCAGATGAACAGTTGCTGGACATTATTGTAAACTCATCAGTGCCAGTGAAGAACCGCTCTGAAATAGGAATACTAAGGCTGACAGAATGCAGGCTTACCGTTGGAGAACGGGTATCTGAAAAAGTTGACGTACGAATCTCGGCAAACGACTTTATGGGGACTAGAACTGCTATGTTTGGCAAGACTCGTCTTGGGAAAAGCAACATTGTGAAGTTGATAGCTCAAAGTATTTTGGAAGCCACGGATGAAAACAAGACCGAGTTCATTATCGATGACACTTGTATTCACATGCTAAAAGCAAATCCATCTAAAGTACCTCAAGAACTCCTTGAGAAGCTCAATTCAGTTAAGAATAATGAGTATAAAGGTATTTCTTGCTTTGAAGCAGCTCTAAAATCGTGTCTTTCACTAGAAGACTTCAATAGGCATTCTAAAACAATACTTGATCACGCAAGAACTAGAGTTGGTCAGCTGATCTTCGATGCCGACGGAGAATACGCGAACGACAATCCGCAAGATGGCAATGTATCTTTGAGGTCTATATATGCAAATAGATGTAACGTTTACGCGCTGTCCAAAAAAGAAGGAACACCTTCTAAATCTTTGAGGCTAAACTTCTATGAGCAGCCTGAACAGTCGATAGAGATTCTCAGGGGTCTTCTTGAAGAAGATGGCAGGACGGCAATCTATGTCAAATCATTCACAGGTCTCGAAATGCCGTCATTAGAGACTGTTGAACTCATACAAGAGACAAGCGAGAAAATGAGAGCAATACGAAAGCTTCAGATTTTCTGGGCGATTCTCAATAAAGCTGGCTTTGATATTGACGAAAACGAATTGAAAAAGATTGCTCCCCATGCTTCCCATGTGAATGGCTTTAATCCAGGTATAAACAAAGAAGTAAGGAAGATAATCCACGCTAAACCTGAGACGGATCTCCCGAAGTCCCCCTCAACGCTTCAAGAAATGCTAAGGGAATACGAATTGGCAGCGGACGCGATAAACGCACAGAAAGAACTCCAAAGTTCTAGCAATAACCCTCTTTTTGATGCAAATGACATTGCTCTTCTTAGATTCCTGAAACCGCTTTCAGGATCCGGTCCGGAAATGCTCAAAGCTTATAGAATCTACCATGATAAGAATGCTTCAAAGACATTTGATGAAGTAGTAGATCTTCTGGACAGAGGAGAAACAGTCATACTTGATCTCGGAAACGCCAACGAGAAGGTATTAAAATACTATTCGAAGAGAATGTCTCAATCTGTATTCCAAAATCAAGTCAAAAAATTCACTGAGAACTCTCTTGGAAAATCATACATCCAGTTGTATTTCGAAGAAGCCCACACACTCTTCCCAGTGAGTTCTTCTGATACCACCGATGTTTATCACCGATTTGCTAAAGAAGGGGCTAAGTATCACATTGGAATGGTCTATTCAACACAATCACCTTCTTCAGTGAGTAAGGAACTACTAGCACAAACCGAAAACTTCTTTGTAGCTCATATCTCGTCACGTGATGAAGTTAACGCTTTGTCAAAAGTCAATTCAGCCTATGAAGATCTAAAGGAAGATATTCTTCGAGCGAAAAGCCCAGGTTACGTTAGAATGCTTACTCGTTCAAATCGATTTGTAATTTCTGTTCAGGCGAAGATGTTCGGCCTTAATGAAGAAGGTGATTCCAATGCCATATGAGAAAGGTCAGAGACTCCCAGCAGAACATGCAAGCAAGATCGGTCATATTGATTTGACCAAAAGCGAGTTTGTTCGCAAGATTGTGGAAGATCTAGGCCTTAACGAAGAATCAGAAGATTACTCTCAAAGAGACATGCCCATTATATCTGTTTCTAATCTTGGTAGTACATCCCTAATACCAATGATCTATGGGATTGATGGTTCTATGCAGATTATAGAGGAGAAAGGCAAATGGCCATTCAAGAGATACGCTTTCATAAAAACCGCAATGCTTCGTATCGATTTTAGAAGTCTCGAGAAGATTGATAAAAACTACCCAAACCCATTTGAACTTGAGAGCTTAATGAAGAAATCTGCGATTTATCACTATACAGCTTTCCCTTTGCGAAACATTTCTTATGAAGGGCTGAATATCTATGATGCCATTAGATCAATTGTATTTAAATCACTAAAGCAAACCCTAGAAGAAGAAGTTTTGGAGACCCTGAAGTGGCTCTTGTATGAGAAATGGGCAGCAACAAAGAAGCAACTCGAGTTCTTTGAATGCCCGCACTGTCATAGTCCAAGGGCGACGCTTGAATATGATGCAGAAGTTGGTCCATGTCCTATATGTGGGAGAGAGATATTCATTACTGACTGTCTGGGATTTCATCAAGACATGAATCAAGATATTGCACGCGATTCAATTATCGGAACGTACATGATTATCCACGAAACTTTGCTCATGCTCACAGGAGTAAGGCTTCTTTGGGATAGAAACAAATCTGTTCTGAAAGACTCCCTTTTCATTAAGGATGGTCCCCTTTCTATTAGAGCCCAGTATTCAAAGCTGGTTCAACCAATTCGACGCTTTTTGTCTCATGCAAGATCATGCGGAATAGAAGTCAATATTCTTGGCCAAGAAAAGACTGGTGCCTTTAGAGACCATTTCGATATGATTTCTCCCTGTATAGACGCCGGCTACGCATTCATTCCTTCAAGTTCATACATCATTAGAGAAATTCAAGGTAGAAGTGAAACAGGAGCTCCTTATGGAAAGGATACAAACTATGGAGCGAAGGTCTTTTATAAGTTCAACAACTATCATAAAATGGTTCTCAATATTCCCATTGGGGACTATTTGAGTGATCCAAAAGAGAACGATTTGATAGGGTTCGAAAGAATTATGGCCACACTTCCGAGCATCATTAGTAATCGCTTTGAGGGGGCGATATATCCAATTGAACTAGCCAACGGAATAGCCTCCCTCTCAAGCTATCCATCTGCAAAAGTACTAGAGCTCTTTGCTTCTGAACTGAGGAAGTGAACCTAACAGCTCTGAGCAATTTCATCACACAGCTTGTCACGCATCAATCTGAGCACATTGGAGGAACGACCACATGAAGATCACCCATTTCTGTTTTGAAAACTTCAAGGGATATTCCACAAGAACGAAACTCCCATTAGCTCCGATAACTGCTATTTACGGGCAAAATAGTTCCGGAAAGAGTTCTATCATCCAAGCAATGCTGTTTCTATCACAGGCTTTTCTTAAAGAGTTTACGCAGGATTCCTTTACTGAACCATTCGAAGATTATCTCGATTTCGAGAATATTGTTTATGAGCATGATACATCACGAACTATGAAACTCGGCATTCGTGCAGAATTCGAGTATAAGAACTACGAAGGCTTAATCGGTACCTTGAGTTCAGATCCTTTCGAAATCTATATAAATTTCGACAAGTTCACTATTTCCTCGCAAAACAGCCATCGACGTCTCTCGTTTGAGGTATTCTACGATGAAGAGGAAACACCTCTAATAAAGGGGACATTTTTCGGCGATCATTCCGGATCTTATGGGTTCAGTCCCTCGGTAAATTTCGTTGACAAAAACTCTAAATACCTTGAAATAATTGCATCTTTCATGTGGACAAAGTGGAAAGAGTTGCTTGATAAAAACGATCTTGATTCGCCTAATAGTATTATTCGCGGATTAATGAGGGAAACTAAGAAAGACTTAGGTTTATTGGAAACACCTGGGTTTGACCCCTTAAATGTTGCAGAGGAACACTTCCTGAAGACAGTTCGATATTTCTGGCCTGTTACAACAAAGGAGATATTCGGGTTTTATGACGAGTATGAAGGAGTTGTTGATGAGCATTTATCGGATAACGAACAATCAGAACAACAGGTAACTGAACATGCTTCAGGGGACCAATCTGCTTCAGAGGACTCTGGTTTTTTATGGACTATAAACAAGTTCTGTTTTGGCGAGTCATTTAGCCCTTACTCCAAATTAACACCAGACACGATAGTTCACAATCTTTTTGATAAGTTGCGATATTTCTCGAGAGAACAAATGCGTGTCATCGGACCGTTTAGAAGAGTTCTGGATAGAACCCCAAGCAGGCAGCGTTCTTCTGAGGATTATGTCGGATTGGATGGATCAGATGCATTCGCAATTTTAGAATCAAACCCTGTCCTGGCAAAAAGCGTTCAAAGTGCTTTGGAAGATCTCGACATTCCATACGACATCGCTATCATACCTGGTGATCAAAACAAACGCTTCTTCTTCGTATCTCTTGAGCAAAGCCGAACAAAACTCAGTACCACGTTCAAAGATGTGGGTGTGGGCATAAGCCAGGTGGTTCCCATTATTGTTCAATTATCTATTGGGAAAAACACTGCGGTCGTGCTGCAGCAACCGGAGCTCCATCTTCATCCAAGACTGCAAGGCAATCTTGCCGAGTATATTGGTAAAAGAGTCCTGGATCAGAGCAAAGCGGTTGAAAGAGTCATTGTAGAAACACATAGTGAAAGCATGGCTTTAAGGTGGCGCAAACTCGTTCGCAAGGGGAGGATTTCGAAGGATATGATCACATTCCTATATGTTGAACGAGTAGGAAATAGATCTACCATTACCGAAATTAAACTCGATGAAGAGGGTGACTTCACGAAATTATGGCCAGAAGGCTTCTTCGAAGAGAGACTAGAGGAGTTACTGTAATGATTAACCTTAGCATAGATGAGTTCTTTTGGCCATTTGTGAGGCTTTCAACTGATGTAGCGAACATAGAGAAAAATCCCGAGAAACTCTACATGTTGCTTGTGGATATGATAAGAAACAGTTGTCCAATGGAGAGAAGTAAATTGGCTATTCTTGCGGACGAAATCAGGAGACTTCACAAGGAATCAAAGGCTAGAAAAGATGTTAAGAAAGTGGCCTTTTACGAAAAGATTCTGGGATTTCTTGACGGACTGAGAAACACGGGGCTAGTCTATGACTCGCTGCACTTGACATCACTCGACATGAATGAAATAAGCAACGACAGACACAACTCCTTGAAGTACTATCATGTTCAATGGGACATAACGAATCATGCAGATGTAGTCGGCAACAAACGGCTTTGGACCCAAATCGAGCGTGCAGTTACAAATACAGACAAAATTGCCGTGGTGGACAGATACATCAATCTTGCGATTCTTGACAAAGCTTGGGATTCTAAGAAAAAGAATGCGAATTGCTTTGATACGCTTGAATGGCTGTCCAAGAATCTCAAAGTCGACAAAGCCTCAAATCCAAATGATCCCATGATATTCATAATTGCTACTTTTCCTGGCACCTCAGAAGATAGAAATAAACTCCAAGAACTTCTGAGAGACTTGGACAAGAAAGTAGTATCTTTCAGAAATGATTTTGATTTCCCTGTCTCTATACTTATCCCAACAAGTACTTTCGAAAGCAAAGAGTACTTGCATCTTCACGAACGATTCCTGATAACTACGCAAGTGATAATGAAATCGGATGGAGGCTTCGGTCTTACAAATACATCCGAAACAACATTGCTAGTTTGGAACTCCCAAAGGGTAATCAACTTGTTAAGACATCTTGAGGAGCTCAATGATGGGCTTCACGGGAAGCGCACCTTGAAAGTAGCTGTGTTTTCTCCTGATGAGAAGAAATGGCATCTTGAAAGCAAATTGCCTGACTCATTCAAGGAACTAGTTTGTACAGCCAAAAACAGATGTTACTCGCGACAGAGTAGGTAATCGTTTATTGTTGCATATTCAATTCGTTGCAAACAATCAGCTATTGATTGAGCGGTTGCTGTTTGCCAAGAAAACTAGCCTATCATTCATGCGAAATGGCAAATACAGAAATAGGAATCTCGTTCATTATATACGCTGTTATAGTGTTATCTTGAACCTCAATTTCTACTTAGTAAGAGATGATTAACCATTTTGCATGACAGGAAAAACACCTAAACAAGAGCAACTCTACTTGAAACTAGTTCTCTCAAGAAAGGATCAACTCTAATATGAAGCACCCCTACATTGAGATTGCTGAGCAAACAATCTGGTGCCATTCTCTTATAACCAACTGAAATAAAGTTTAGCTCTTGCCTAAATAATAACTCTCGACCTGAGTTCAATGAATCTGAAGTGTTTAATATTCGGCAAATAGTCGTCGCCAAGAACCCTTTCACTGATCTTGTACAAAAGAGCGGGCGGTATCTTTGCATTGTCCTTATCTGAAGTTGTTTTCCTGCGAATAGCTTCAACTAAAACTGGATTGAAGTATTGCAGTATTTCCCTGAAACAGATGTATCTTTCGATTAGATCAAGATTAAACGCTTTGTCATACTCTTCTTCTTCTGCAGCAAAAGCTTCAAGACTGGGAAGCCTGTCATCGTAGTGCCAATGATCGTCGCTTCCCATGTAGAAGTCCCAATCATAGTCCAGCATTTTTTCTCTCTCAGTCCTTCTTCTCCTCATAGTCTCTATGTAATCATACCCATCGCGGATTTTTTCCAGAAGCGACTCTGCCTTTCTTCCAAGCATCTTTGGCAATTTACAAATCTTTGATAGCAAAGGACTCTCTTTATCAGCTAACCCTCCGAGAAAGAAATAGCCTCTCAGATCTTTAATAATCGTGAGTGTGACATTCTCATACAACAATGATAATTTGTGGATCAACACAACGTCCACAAAAGGGCCTTTGAAACAAACGGGATACTCTTTTTCGTCCATCGGGATAAATTCATGAATATCCAACCTTGGGGCCACCTCCTTTCTTCATGATGTGCGTACCTGAATTAACCCATATACATTAATTCTATATTATTATGCAGAACCATGTTTGTCCCTAGCAATGAGAGCCTCTATGTTCTGCATCTAATCAGAACTGGGCGTGATATAATCATGTTCCGTGGTATGTCAATACAATCTCCCAAGCCCAAATCAGGTGCTCTGCAAAAGTCAAACCAGATTGACTGAACAACAAGCCCCAATAATAGAAGAACTGATACTCGGAAGTAAAACTTATCTCGAGGACAACTCGTTTTCGACAAGCCATCAGTCAGTAAATGTTTACGTGAAGCCTGAAAAACGGTACGAGGTAAGAAGCGAAGATAATGCCATCGACGTACAGATTCACGAATAGCACTGCAACTTAACTAGAATCACAATAGGACTGGATCCTATTTGTTTCTTAGAGATCTACTGCGTGCTGTGTACATTAATGATACTCCATGTTGAGAATTTCTGTTTCTTGTCTTGTCTGATAGTCTTTGTCTGAATTCTCTGTTGCCAATGAAAGTCTCTCTTTTAATCAACTGAACTTTGGCAACAAGTAGTTCTTTGATTTCTGATCAGACTTCGGTTCTTGCACTGTTTTTCCATTAATGCTTCTACAAAGATGGTCCGTTATCCCTTCTCCAATCTCCACTTCTTATAGTCTTCAAACTCTTCAGAAAATCTACCGAAAGGATCGTTTTCTCTATCAATAGAACAAAAATAACACTGAAGCCTGTATTCTCTTCCGATAGTCCAAGTCTCAAACAAATCAACACCACTGCAAAAAAATCTCTCGAGAAAGTCGAGTGGTTCATCGAACTTACTGCCAAAATGAATTCTCGCTAGGTTGTTGATATACAAGCAGCTAGTCATAGAATGGGGGCTAATATCATATTCATCAAACATCTGGTCAAAATACCTTCTGAATCTGTTAAGGGTATTATCCGGCCAGTATCCTCTATACTTAAAATTTTCCTTCATACCGACATCCAAAGTTCTACAATCTTCCTTGTAAATCTGCGGATCGGAATATTCTTTGATCTGAATGAGTTTGAGAAGGATTTCAAAGTATATGTCAAATCCTATTCCCGCTAGCACATGATCCCCTTCCCGGGAAAGACATTTGCATAACCTCTCCAAAGCAGCAGCAGACCATTCTAGATCCAACAAGATGTTTTCAAAAGTAAGCTCGCTGAGCACACTTGCCAAAACGCACGTTCTGAAGGAGTTTGGAAGAAAACTGAACCTCCTGAAATCCGGGGACTTAGTTGTAATCTGTTCGCGAAATTCATCCGGATTTATAAGAAAACCAGTGTAGGATTTGTCAAGATTCTCGATGAATTTTCCGTATTCTTTAGCAATTTTCGCTTTAGCGTCCTCGTAGTCTTTACTTCCTTCTTTTGCATCAAAGGGGTTCTTGTGATGCTTGTCTCCAAACCACATTTTCATGTCAGCTACACCAACCCAATATGTTTTATACATAATGTTATCATATTAAGGATGTATTAAAAAACATGTGCTGCGGGAGTATCGATGATGAAAAGAGATTTTTTTAACAGACTTGCTGATCTATTGGAAGATCTCCTCAACCGTTCTACGGATTTAGATAATGAGATTTCAGATGAGATGCTGGATAGGGTGTTTTCAAATGTGATCTACGAGTTATACAACACAGTTAACCTGACTCATGTCCAACGCCTTAGAAATGAAATCATCAACAATCCTTATATGGACAGGACTCTTGATGATGAGTTGCTTTCTGACATTACTCGTGTAAGAGCTCTTATCGCTTCAGTAATCAGAAGACTGCTAGTTGACATCATTGGTGATGGATTGCCTTACGACATTCAAATCGAAAGTGTGCTCGATGCGCTCATCGCCGAATTTTATTTATCCTACACATCGAGCCGACCATCATATCAACTAACAACTCCTTCTCGGTGGGCAGAACTCAACTCAAGGGATTCGTCCACTAACAATACAACTTACACTGGCTATAAGCTTCTTGAATACTGTTTCGGTGACTCCAGTTCTTTGGAGATTCTGAACATTCTCTGGGACCAGTTAATGCAAGATAAAGCTCTTGAAAACTCTGATTCATCCGTGTATAAGAACGCAAAAGAAGTGTACGGTGATTTTGATGCGGACGTTGCAAGCTTTGTTGAAGCCCTGCTTGGAGAAGAGAGTGTAAGTTTGCTGAACAAATACGCAAAAATGATTTTTGGCGAAGAGAGTATTGACAATGTAGCAATTGGGAAGAGTGCACTGGCTATGCTTGGTGCAACGAGAACTGATGAAAGCAAATACAGTATAAGCTCTCGTTCACTGAAAACTATACTGGTAATTCTACCCGCGTTCATGAGCACACTAAAGACAAACCTAGAACTCACAAGCCTTAAGCCAGTAGTAAGCGTATTACAGGCCGAGAAAGAGAACATTCAGAAATCGGCAAATCAGGAAGCAAACAAAATCCGGTTGCAGCTTGACGAGCTTAGCGGGCAGCTTCTAAAGGAAAAGCAAAAGATCAACAGACTTAGAAACAGAAACACCGATTTGGAAACTTTCAAAGATGCGCGTAGCACACTTATGAACACCCTGGATGCTCTCGAACGCGAAAGAGAAGAACTGACTAGAAGTCTTCAATTCAAAGAAGATATACTCAAGCTCACTAGTGATGAATTGTTGAAGTTGAAAGAAACTATGAGCAAAAACCTCAGAGAATTCGTCTTTTCCCGCCCTGTATATGTAAACTATTTCGGCGCAGAAAAAGAGCTACATACTGCATTGCTAAGATACAATGTGATAGTCGAGATCTATAGCCCTTTTGAACCCCCTTCCACGAACTTGAAGAGATCCGATGTAACCATTCTCAATACACAGAGGGCGAGTCATGCAGTCTACTATTGGTTGAAAAGCCGCATAAATGATCTCGTATTGGTGAATAACAGTAACCCCTATCTAATAAAATCGGAGATCTGCAGAGTAATGGGTATTTCTTGACCCAATAATTACCACGTCCCTATAAAAGGATATCCCCATAATGGATCGTTTTCAGCTATGGAGAAATCATCGCCAAGAGTCTTTTCAAAGAGCTGATCAATACACTTCTGAGACAAATCTCTATTGCCCTGTCTTGTATAAACATATGCAAGATCTATGTAAGCCCATTGCAAATTGGGATATAGTGAAATCGCCTTTTCTAGGTCTCTTGCTGCCTTTTCATATTCGAGCAGCATTATATACACGTTTCCGCGAGCAAAATACGCTAGAGCAAATGTGTCGTTTATCTGTATGGCTCTTGTGAAGTCTTGAACCGCATAATCGAGATTGTCCATCATGTAGTCGACTCCCCTAACATAGTAGTGCAATTCATTTAGAGGATCTAACTTCAATGAGCTTCCGCGTATTGCATCAACTCTAGTTACTTCTTGGGCCGAAGAAATTGAACGCCTAAGTTTCTCTTTTGACTCCTTGGAATCAGGCAACGTGAAGTCAGCTGATTTTTTAGCTAGTACTTCTGAGAGTATTCTTTCCATCTTTTCTGGTTCCAGGCCCATTTCATCTTCTTCTCTGCTCTTAGTACCCTTACCGAGAATTCTTTCTAGTAGCACGCGCTTTCCATTCAAGATGTTTTCCTCCTATCAACACAAACATTGTCTTGTTAACGAGCCTGATTTCTTTCTTGCTGATGAGCACTAACGAGATCTAAATTTCCACGGATAGTTGCGTCAAGAAAGTGCTAGGGCTTTCTTCCGGCACATTCCACTAGTTTTCTGGTCTCTTACCAAGAAAAAGAGTTCCTCACCTTCATTTATTATAGGCATAATCCGGTGGCAGAATTATCCTTCTTTGCTATTCAATAGTTCACTTCTACACCCCGAGCGATGAGAGTCTCAATGTCCTGCATATCATCAGAACCAGGCGTGAGATCAAGCATGTTCCATCGCATGTCAACATAGTCTCCCAGACCGAAATCAGGATTGTTGACCAGCGCTGAGATATCAGAGACTTCGTTGAATATGAAGTCCAAAGATTTCAAGTTGTTAAGCCCCTGGAGCGAAGAGATATCACTAACTTTGTTGAAACTGAAGTTAATGCCCTCCAAATGCGGTACATTATTAAGTGCCGTAATGTCGCTCACATTGTTGTGTTCAAAATCTAGCCATTTCAAGTTAGTCAACCCTTCCAGACAAGAAATGTCACTCACTTGATTGTTCTTCAAATGGAGAGTCTCCAGAGAAACTTGATTTGAGAGATAAGAAATGTCGCTTACTTCATTGGAATCAAAACTCAGGAAGTTCAGCTTTGTCAGCCCTAAAAGCGATGAGATGTTGCTAACGTTATTCAAAGAGAGAGTCAAAAACGTTAGATTGCTTAGGCCTGAGAGACAAGAAATATCGCTCACTTCATTTGAACCAAAAGAAAGAGAATCTAGTAGTGTTAGCTCCGAAAGAGGCGATATATCAATCACTTGATTAGATGTGAACTGCAGTAAGGTGAGCTTCTTCAGAAACGAAAGGGCAGAAATGTCGGTGACTTCATTAACACTGAAATTCAACCAATTCAGGTTGATAAGATTCTTTAGAGCTGAAACATCTTTGATTCTGTTGCAGCACACATTCAGGTTCCATAAGTTTGTTAGTTTACGCAGAGGAGATAAATCGACAATGTCATTATTGTCAATCACCAATGTCTCAAGGTGAATCAGATTCTCGATCGCAGAAATGTCGGATATCTCGTTGCGTGGACATTCCAGACGTCGCAGATAAGTCATTTGCTCCACAACAGATATATCTTGAACCTCATTGCTAGAAAATCTCAAATCATCGAGATTAACCAGACCCTCCAAAGCAGAAATATCCTCCACTTCATTCTTGTCGAAATATAAATCCCTCAGATTTGTCAGGTTAGCCAGAGGAGAGATATCTTTGATCTTGTTTGTGAACAAACTAAGCCACGTAAGATTAGAAAGACCCGAAAGAGGATAGATATCAACAATTTCATTCTTCCCAAGATTTAGAGCCGTCACTGCGGTCAAGTTCTCAATGCCATCAAGGCTTCTAACTCCCAAATCATAGACCCCGAGTCCATCAATTTCCTTAACATCGCTCCAGTATAGTTGCCCACTAAGTTTATCAATTTCCTCTCTAACCGCTTGCTCAAGAACCGAATCTTCAAAATGTACCTCAAAGTCGTCTTGACTCCCATCATACTCGAAAGTCCATGTAATAGGTTCAGAATAGTCTCCTTCATTGTCTTGAACCCTTATTTGAAAGGTATGGCTTCCCTGGGAATAACCACTCCAGACATACTGGGATTCCGACTCATTGACAGTCCATGATCCTCCATCTTTGCGCCGTTCACACTTTACAATGTGCCCATCGACATCACTTGCAGACCATGAGAAAGCGTTGGTCCAGTTCGATATTTGGCCCTCAAATCCGCCTTCTTTGATTACCTTTGGAATTATGTTCGGTGGATCATAAACAAAGCTCCACATCAGCACATTAGATATTGCGCCCTTATCATCTATTGCTCTCGCTTCAAATGTGTGCGAAGACTCAGAATAATCTTCCCAAACATAAGAAGTATTGCTACCATGATTTTGCCAGGTTCCACCGTCTTTCCTGTACTCGTATCTGGCAATAACGCCATCAGCATCGGTACCTATCCATTCAAGAGAATTCGTCGATACTTGAATGATACCTTGAAGGCCCCCAACTTTGAGCAATATGGGCGCTAGATTGGATGGGATACAGGATGAAAACACTAAGATCAAAACGAAAGTGATTACCCACACTGATACTCTTTTCATCAATATGCCCCCCATTACGGAACTTGAGCAGGAAACGAGAAAGTCAACATGTTTAGTGAAGATTGCGTATATCTTACAATCAAATTATAGCACTCTGAGTTGTTCAGTCATAGTAGTTTGTCAAAACTGCGACAAGTAAGTTTTGGCTTGAACTTAATGGAACATTGAAAACCAGTTCGCCGAAAACAGACAGGGTCAGACTCCAATTTTCACACTCTCTCCCATGCTGTAAGCAGGCGAAGCATGTTTCATTCTGAATTGCTTTCTTTGTTTTAATTTGGCATCTACATCAATTATTGTCAACTCGACCTGACTCATTCCGATCTCTTTTCAACCCGTACCGACCTCTTCCAGATCCTGAAGTACTTTGCACCGATGTTGAATTTCTTGACAAACTCTGAGTATTCCGGCCAGATGGGCGCTCTGTAGAATTCGCTGCGGCCTATGCCTCCGTTTATGACATATTCGGGCAGAGGGTTGGTCCCGTAGAAGACCGACCGGGCCATTATCTGCCATCTTCTGGTGAAGTCGGTCCAGTTACAGCCGAAGGCTTCCCCTGGCTGGATTATGGCCAGGATCTTAGGAGCCATCCTGTTCTCTAGATAAAGCGCCTGATAAGCCGCGGCGCCGTCCGCGCATATGAAAAGTAGCGAGAACCTGGACGGATTATGGTCTTCACCGTACTCTTCGGTTCTCTCGAATATGAACCATTCGGCGAAGGGCTTCTCGAAGACATCCGAATAATGGTCGGGGCGGTGGTATTCGGCACGGTTTGGGGTGACCCTGATCCTCCAGCCGTTCGGCGCTAGCTGGCTCTCACTTATTGGAAGCTGGCGGATAACTCTGTATCCCCTGAATCCCTTGTTGGCGATCTCTTCGAGCAAGTTCTTCCTGCTTATGGAGTAGTCGACATATACGAAACTATAGACATTTCCCATAAAGTACTCGACCGGATGGCCGTCGTGGCCGCAGGCCGGGTAATACAGAGAGTCTTTCAACACGTCATGAATGTCGAATTCCGCGGGATTCTTTATCCATTCGGGCATTTCGGCCTTCGTCACTTCTTCAAACATCGGAATCACTCCCTTCGTCTGTCGAAATTCTTCTGTCCTGCGATCCGCTCTGTTGAGGTCTGTCGGCCTTGATTGCCTCGACCGGAAGCCTCATGGCCTGAATTGCGTGCAAGGGCAGAAACTCCATGAAAAGGTGCTTTGTGGCTTCTCCAATGAGAAACTGGCCGTAGTCGCTCCTTAGAATGTTGAAGACCTTTACAGGATCGTATTCGCCGGAGACTCTAAAGACTATGTGATTGCCTGAGGGCAGTATCGACGCGTCTGAAGGGATGTCGGTTACCAGCCCTATGGTCGTTATGTCGTCTCTTCTGTTGAAGATGATGTCGTTCTTTCGTAGAAGGGATTTCTCAGCCGCTTTTGTGAGTTCTCCGGCATGCTCCTTTAGAGAGACCAGCTGAACGATGCCCTTCTCATCGACCTCCAAGCGAGGGTACTTGTAGATCTTGCCTTTATACTCTTTTTCATCTGGCTCATGACCTTCGGGAAGGTCGGCATTCTTCGACTTCCGCAAGTATCTGTGTGATTCGAGGAACTCACCGATGGAATCCAGCTCGACGGTCGGGGAAGTCAGGAAGATTTCGTAATCATCGGGCAGCTGATCTTTCTTCACGGGGATTATCGAGTAGTCGCCAGGCACCAGGGAATAGCCGCTATTCTTTATCGTATCTATCGGGACCAGCGCGCATACTCCGCTTTCGCCTCTCCAGTCCCTGAAGTTTCTCATTACTGAACTAAGCAGAAGATTCTCCTCTCTCACTTCGAAGCAGAAAGGCTCTCTGCCGTCGCTCTTGGATACCGACATGAAGACCTGACCTTTCCTGCCGACGGGCTTCGCCTTGTTAAGGACCAGCAAACAGCAGTCGTCGTTTCCGCCGTGAACGGCTCCAAGGGGGAGTTGTATTACTGCTTCAAGCCAGTCGTTGTCTATTATTTCCTTATTTCCTTCTCTCAGCTCTCCTCTCGTAATCAGCGTCACGAGCTTGCCGTCATCCTTCATCGAGCGAATTCCATGGTTAATGAAGTCCCATTGGCTTATGAGACCGGACGAGATATTTAGAATGTTTCGGAGGAAGAAATCAGTCTTCAACTCCTGCAATACCATGCGCTCGCCTGTTGGTGGCTCGATAATCACCCTGTCGTACTGTTCTTCCACATAGAGAGTCTCTTTCGTCGGTTTCACGAGGGAATCGCCCCTTACGAGCTTCGAGACGTCTATCCCGACAAGGGAAAGGATAATCTTTGTGAGTCGCCATTTCCTAGGGTCGATTTCAAGTCCGGCGAAGGAAGTGTAGTCGAAGCCTTCTCTCCTGAAGATTGTGTAGAAGGCACGTCCGTAGCCGAAAGCGGGGTCGTAAACGGTCATTCCCGGTTCGATTTCGAGCAGATCGACCATCATATCAAGTATTTCCATCGGCACTATCATGTCAGAATAGAGAAGATTGGAGTCGATCGCAAATGAGAACATTCCCGTGTAGAAGGGGCCTATCAAAAGATCTATGTCCCTGATGGAGAGTCCGTCGATCATGCCGTCGGCGTAAGCGCAGGTTCTGTAGAAGAGGGGCGAGTCTTCTTTGAACGCCTCGCCCAATTCTCCTTTGAAGTCCATGAAAGCAAATTCCGGGTGCTCGACGATGAGCTCGGATATCGCGCTCTCAATGAGATCGGCCCGTTCCTTCCCGCTCTTTCCGAAGAACACGAACCTCCAGAAGACGCCACTGAATTGTACGTTCTGTGAGAGTTTCTTCAACAACAGGGAGCTCCAGAAGTACTCGATCGCCTTTTCCGAGAGCATCTTGTTTTGTTGACCGAGTTTGGAAAGAAGATACATGAAGTTCTGCACGCTGCCCGGAAAGTCCATCACTGCTCTCCCCCGTCGACCAGCACTGTCTTCGCTACGCGGAAGCCTATAGATGAGTTTGTGTAACGCTCCCCTGTGAAATCACGAGCCGAAATCGTTACTTCTTCACGGTCTTCACGTACGCTTCCGCCACGAAGGATTTTGAACACACCGGTTTCCCCATACGGGTTTATCTCCAGTCCCTCCGAGTATCTGTCGCTGTTGTCGCTGCACAGTTCCCAGACGTTGCCGGACATATCGTAAAGTCCGAGTTCGTTCGGGCTCTTCAACCCGACCTCTCGAGTTCTGTCGGATGAGTTTTCAATATACCAGGCGACCTCATCGACGTCGTTACTTCCGGCGAAGATATAATCTCTGCTCTTGTTACCTCCCCTGGCCGCGTATTCCCATTCTGCCTCGGTAGGCAACCTGTAGCCGGCAACTCTTCTTAAGTCGGTCGTGTGTGAGCCGTCGCAATCAAGCAGCTTTCCCAATTCATCGTACGCCGGGGGCAGGCCTTCCTTTTCGCTCAACCAGTTGCAGTAGGAGATGGCGTCTAACCATTTCACATTCGTAACCGGTTTTGTGCCGTTCGGGGATTCTTCATCCACGGGTTCTTCTGCGCCCGTTTCCCTGCAGAACCTCGAGTACTCCTGACACGTGACGGTGTATCTGCCGATATAGAAATCATAGGTAAGCATCACATAGAGGGTATTACCTTCGGCAATATCTCGTATTCTCCCTACCTCGCTCATCTCGAACTCGCCGTTCTCGACAAAGACGAGATCGTTTTCAGATGTTTCCTGCTGATGGTTCCCTCTCTGCTCGGAAACAGGTGGATTGAGCCTTGCGGGGTCTCCCGAGTACCTCCAGATAGTCACGCAGAAATTATACCCGTTGAAGTACTTCTTCACCCTGTTCGTGTATTCTGGCCAGGGTTCAGTAAAACCTGACATACCGACTATGTATTCAGGCAGGGGATTGTCGCGGTAGAATATCGTCCTGGCGAGGATCTTCTCTCTGAGGGCGAATTCTGTCCAGTTCAAGCCGAAGCCGTATTGCGGGATTACGATGATTTTTGGAGCCATCCGATTTGCGAGATACAGGGCCTGGTAGGCCGCTACCGCCTCGGTGTTGAGAAAGAAGAAGGAGAAGCGTTTCGGATTGTGCGTCTCGTCGTACTCTTCGGTCCTCTCTAAGATGAACCATTCGGCGAAGGGCTCTTTCTGGATTCTACGCTCCGAGTTAGGGTTGCCATCTCGCTCATCCGGCAGGACCTTCTTCCACGAAGGATTCAGAATGTCTAGATATCCTGCGAAGTAACCTCTTTCGCGGTCTCCACGGAAGTGGTCGAACCGCCTCTCTCCTCGCGGATCGTCCTCGCGGTAATACCACGTAAGCGCGTCCCATCCACCCCGATGGAGTCTGTAGGGGTCTATCGATTCTTGTCGGATCACACTGTAACCTGTGAACCCGTACTCGGCCATATCCTGCAGCAGATCTTCTCGGCTTATGAAGTAGTCGATGTACACGAAGCTGTAAACGTTTCCCATGTAGTATTTGACAAAATGGCCGTGAAGGCCGCTGGCAAGGTAGCAGAGAGAGTCCTGCAGAATGTTCCTTATGTCGAACTCCCCTGGGTTTCTGATCCATTCCGGCATTTCCATTGACGGTAGTTCCGTCATCAAACTGACCACTCCTCCTTATGATATTCCGCGATCGAAATCGCTACCCGTTAAACGGGTCTATTGGCTTATCTGACCTCACTACAACCGCACAATGGGATTGTCACTGGATCGGAAACGGGAGAAAGTCTTATGAGTTGATATTCTGTGGAGCTGAGTGATAGTGCTGTTCGGACTGTCCGATGCTTAAAAAGCTACAAGAAAGATTGCACCGGCTGGATACAACGGAGAACAGAAATGTCCGTGTGGGATTTGGATTCTGAAAGTCGACTTAAGGATACTATGGTGTCCGTGGTTTCTGGATTCGACATAAGCAATTGATTCGATAGGATTTGATCTACCTTGGAGACCTCAATTAAACGGTTTTTGAGTAGCGGAGTTAATTCACATCCTGTTGATTCGAATTGTCTAGAATAACTAAGTTAATTATACAGTAAAGTTCATGCCAGTAAGTTACGGCGTTATATCTATAATAATCATCTATTCATTACGAAACACTTACATAATTGAGGGATGAATCCGTTGACTCGTCTATCTCGCCCGAAAGAGACGGCCCTCGTAGATCTCGAACAGTCTCGCAATGCTAGAGCTGTCAAGTCCGGGGCCGATCGATTCTTCCCCAAGTTTGGCGGGCGTGTTTACGGAAGAGTCTCTGTCAATTCGTTACTTACTCCCAAAAATAGCCGGTATCCTCATCTCTTCCAATGCGTCAAACGACATGCCACCAAAGAACATGTCTGCCTTCGCCTTATGGATCAAATGTTTTCCGTAGTCACTACGAAGGACTCTCAAGACTTCAAGAGCATCATACTCTTCCCTTACTCTCAGTACTACGTGATCTCTCGAAAGAATCACCGTCTCATCGTCAAGGATATCTCCGAAAATACCTACGCTCTCTTCTCCCGACCAGACAGAGATAACGATGTCAGACTTTCTAAGGATCCCGGATTCTGTGACCTCCAACGGTGTCCTGAGTTGACTCGCCGAGCGATATAAATCTATGACGCCTTCCGAATCGGTCGACACTCTCTCCAGGATATAGATTCTGCCCGATTTCATCTTGCCATGAAGCGGTGTCTCCGAGTTCAGGCCGTGCTCAGGGCCGTAACCGACTCTATCTGGATTCCTGCCAATAATGAACTCCCCAATCTCTTTAAGCTCTATCATTGGGGCGTTGATGAGTTCTTCAAAACTCACTTTCTTTCTTCTGGGCATACCCGCAGATATAGCATAGTCTCGCGGTCTCAGGGTGTACCCGTTTGCAGTTATAGTCTGAATCGAGACAATGCCGCTTCGATTCGGTTCCGAGAGCCATCCCCTGTACTGCTCTGTGAATCTCGATGGCCAATCGATCGGGTTCCGTATGTCGAACCAGTCGATCTGCCTTTCCGATTCGGGAACCACAAGCAGCACTTTTTCCTTCCTTTGAGTGGGTTTGGATTTGTTTATTACGAGAATGCTTGTCTCTCTTCGAAGGAAGTTTCCCCTACCGATGGGAAGCTCTATTACGGCTTCCAGCCAGTCGTTGTCGACTATCTCACAGATCGGGTTTTCAAGTGCTCTTGTCTCTATAAGGCTTACCATTTTCCCCGTTGGCTTAAGACATTCGATTCCGTGTTTAATGTAGCTCCACTGGCTTCCGGGAACCTTAGATACCTCCAGAATGCCTCTTGTCAGATACCCCGTCTTGATTCTGTAAGAGAGAAGCTTCTCGCTGGATGGCGGCTCGAGTATCACCCTGTCGTACTGAGAATTCGACAGGAGCGAATAGTCTTCCGGCCTGGTTAGCGGGTCTCCCTGCTTCATATTCACGGCGTTCAATCCGAGTAGAATCAAAGCTATCTTTCCGATACTGTGTCTGTATGGGTCTGCCTCCAGGCCGGCGTATTCGAGGTTTTCGAGGGTATTGTTCTTGAAGATACCGTAAAGGGTCCTGCCGAAGCCCGTTGATGGATCGTATATGCTCATTCCATGCCGGACATCTAGCAGTTCTACCATTGAATCGATCACCTGCGGGGGAGCATCCGAACCTCCTTCAAGCAAATCGGATTCCATGGATACCGAGAGCAGAGCCTCGTACAGAGAGCCGCTCTTGTCGAAGATATCCTTCATCGCCAATTGATCGACGAACGAGTCGACGTAAGCGCATGTCTTTTGAAGTAGCTCGGGACCTTCGCTGAAGATCCACAAATACTTGCCTTCATAATCGATGAATCTGAACCGGGGATACCTGCTGATTATCTCCTTCAACGCCTTCTCTATCAGCACCGCCCTTTCAATTCCACTCTTGCCGAAAAGAGCGAACTCTTCGAAGACATCGAAGTAGTTCTCTCGAAACGAGTTCTTTCTGAGCAACATGTTCGTCCAGAAGTACTCTATGGCCCTCTCCGAAAGGCTTCGGTCTTCTTCTCGCAATTTGAATAGGAGATAGATAAAGTTCTCTGCAAAACTTACTAGATCCATTCCAAGCCCCCTTTTTCATTTTTAGTTCAATCAGGTTGTCTTGCTCTGACTGTTTTAACCTGCGTTCCATGGAATCTCCCTTAACATGTTTCCCCGTTCTTCACCTCCTGAAATCTCACTGTTCATATCTTCGCAGACTTAGCCATAGGCGACAGCCACCGGAGCAGCCGATTGCTCGCGCTTGACCGATAGATCGATGAAAAAAGCATTTTCACTATATGTGAATAGAGAGTTTCGCCGAGAATCAATCTCGGAACCTCACGGAGGATAACCTTCTCTGATGACTCTGGAAATGCAATACGATTCAACTACCGCAAGCCTTCCTTCGCACAAGAATATATTCGGGTGAGTGACGACAATGAATAAAGTTGCTGGACGTAACGGCAAGACTATTAAATTAATTATATCAGGAGTGAGATACGCATTGTTTACGTTATCAAAAACTGTACAATGGTAGTAAAGTTAAGATCTTTATTTAGGGGGCAGTTCTTGAAAGGTGTTCTTGTCTGTGGAAAAGAAGGCAGAAGAAGAAGCGATTGCTTGCTGCAGAAGATCCAGGAAAGCTACAGCGGAGATCCCTTCTCCTTTCTCTTCGTAGGACCATCTTCTTTCTTTCTGCGAACGGTGAAAGATTCCTTGGTGAAGAGGGGGCTTTCGATCGCCGCCGGACAGTTCAGTACTGAGAGATCTCTTGCCATGAAAATGGTTAGGGAGATGTTCCCGGATCTCAGAGCCGTTCCCGAAAGAGGCGAAAGAATAGAGATCGCGAAGGCCTTCGAAAAGGTCAAGAAGTACTATCCTTCAGAAAAGGCCACGAGCTACTTTCATGAAGCCATCGTAGTCTTGAAGGAGAATCTCGGAAATTTCGAGACCGCCTTCGGGAGAGAAGACGTCGTTCCCGAGGTTCTGAAGAAAGTCTACGCAGAGCTTCAAGAACACTTTAAAGAAGGCAAGCTTTTCGATTCATACGATGCCATGAGGCTGGCGGCAGTGCAAACCGATCTCGAAAGAGGCGCTTTCGGAAAGACTCTGTTCATAGACGGTTTCTACGATTTCAGTCCGGCAACCAGGGCTTTTCTGAAGAATATTATGCGTTGTTTCGACGAGGTTTATCTCTCATGTCCTGGAGATAGTGATAGAAAAAATCTGTTCAGGGAGAGTCAAACCATTTCAGCTCTCTTCGAGGGCATCGGCTTCGACAAGATAAATGTTGATCGGAGCGAAATCGGCCCACTTACAAAAGTGAATGGGATTCTCTTTTCGGATCGGGAAGAGTTCAATGACACCGGGTGTGAAAACGCTGAGATTGTCGAGTGCAACGATCTGTACGGAGAGGTCGACTTCGTCGCCAGGGAAGTAAAGAGAGCGATAGCGAAGGGAGAACTGAAGCCGGAGGAGATAGAGATTGTAATACCGAATCAGGATTACTGGAGGGTATTGAAGAAATCGCTGAACGACTTCGGGATCCCTGTAGTGAGCAAGAATTCGGTTTCCTTGCTCGAATCGAAGAGCATCCAGACCCTTCTACTGCCGCTTGAAGTGGTATCCGATTCTTTCGAGCCTTGGGGAATCCTCGAAATGATAGATGCCGGCTACGGTGGCGGTACGATAGATTCCGTTCTTTTCGAGAAAGTAATGGCATCGGCCGGTCTGCAGTTCGAAATGTCTGGAGCCACGACAGAGGATGCAAAGAAGGCATGGCTGGAGAAGCTAGAGACTTACAAACGTTTTCTCGGTGCAAAATCTGAAAGCCTAGCCTCCAAAGACGATCTTGACGAGGACTTCTCTGCTCTGTCCCAAATCCAGGAGATAAAAGAAGAGATACGGTTCATAGAGTATGCTGCCAAACCCGCTGTCAAGAGGGTCTTTTCACTTCTGAATAGCATTGATAGAAATGTGTCGATGCCTCTTTCGAAATATGAAGCCTTCTTCCGAGTCTGTGAAGAGAAACTTGGACTAAAAGAGCTTACGGGAAACAAGGAAAAGACATTGGTATCTGAAAACATTGCCTGCGTCGAACAGTTCATTCAAAGAGCCGTTCCTTCACACGCCGGGATTCTTGAAGCTATGGAAATCACCGAGTACGATCCAGAAAAATACCACAAGTCTCTCATGAAGTATCTGGAAGGCGAGGATCTGCGGGGCGAGGCCAATATGGGGGGTGGAGTCGAAGTCCTCTCACTGATCGACTCTCGTTACACTTCGAAGAAGGTCAAGTACTTCATGGGATTCAACGAGGGAAATTACCCCGTTTTGTCTCTCAATCCACTCTATGCGGGCGCGCAGTACTCCGAGCCCAGAGCCAAGGACATTCTGGGCATTCAGGAGAACAGGCAGAAACTGGGCCTTTTTCTGGCGATGAGCGGTGCACAGGAGAGGCTCTGCATAACTTTCTCGAACTCCACGGTCGATGGGAACGTGCTGATGAAGTCTCCTTACGAAGGATCGGTTCTTGGGGCATTCGGCAAATCTGAGCCCAAACCCCACGGCCGCGTAGAAGGCAAGCGCACCGATCTCGTGTCCGTGCCGTCGGAGGCTATGAGCCCGGCGGATTACAGGCTTTCGATAGCCAGTCTGTTCAAGGAGAACCCCGAGGAATGGGAGAAACATAAAAACTCGGAAACAGTCTCCACTCTGGAGAAGAACCTGAGCTCGATCACAAACGACTTTTCCTTCAAGGTCCCCGGCGTGAAAGCAGCCGAGGAGCTGACGGAGAAATGTATTAGCTTCTCTACGGTCGGGACCTACTGCAAGTGCAAATTCAAGTATTTCTTGAACTATGTGCTTGGGTTGCAGCCTGTTCCGGAGGAGATACTAGAGCTTTCTCCCATGGATGCGGGAAGCGTTTTTCATGCCGTTCTCAGCGATCACCTCGGAAGTGGCGTCGCGCTAGATGAGAGCCTCGAGAAGAATCTCCGGAGGTTTTCTGGCGGCATAAACAAGGCGCTCTTCAAAAGGCGCTACGATCAGATGTTGAAGATACTTACAGAATATATGGATTACGATCAATCGGAGGAGACCAGTGCCGGAAGGACTGTATTCCGTACGGAGCTCTCCTTTGGGTTCGATACATCCGATTACGGCCCGCTGAAGCTGACCCCCGAGATTTGTGTACACGGAATCGTAGACAGGATCGACACTTGTGAAGATGGTACGCTATTTGTCATCGACTACAAGAGCGGCAAAAGTCTGGGATCAGCGATGGCCGAACAGCTTATACTCTATTCGATGGCAGTCGAAAACGCCTTCTCGGAAGAGAACAAAGTGGTGAGCGGGGGAGAATTCAGGCTCATAAAGGGTAAGAATAAAGCCAACAATTTTTCGATCGATTACTCTTCGGGTGAAAGAAAGTGGAAGTTCGACGGCAAACTGAAATTCAAGATTTGCGAGACTGCCGAAAAGGGAAAGATTTCGGACGATGAGTTTGTCAGAGCCGTTGAAGAGATAATCAAAAGCGTCCAGTCGGGCGATTTCTCCATCGAAACCTGGAAAGGAAAAGCATCTAATTGCTACAGGTGCGAAAACGAAGGAATCTTCAACATTCTGAAGTGGAGACAAAAAGGCGGGCCAAGCGATGAATAAAAACACATTCATCTCCGCTTCTGCAGGCACCGGCAAGACATACAGGCTGGTGGAGGAATACATGGGAATTCTTCGCTCCGACGAAAAGCTGGGCATCGAAAACATCCTGGCGATTACCTTCACTGAAAAGGCCGCTGCGGAGATGAAGGAGAGAGTGGCGAAGGCGATACTGGAACAAATAGATAAAGCTGCCAGCGAAGGCGAGCGGAAAAGATGGAAAGAAATCAATTCAAGGGTCATGCACGCCTGGATCTCGACTATCCACTCCTTCTGCGCGAGAATACTCAGGGAGTCTATTCTGAATACGAGTTCCGATCTGGATCCTGGATTTTCTATTATTACGGGAACGAAGAAGATACTCGAACTTCAGGCCCTTGGAAGGTTCTTCTCGCGCAATCTCGATTCTCTGGATGAAATGATAGACATCTACGGCCTGGACAAGACTTACAAGATTCTTGAGGACTGCCTCTCCAAACAGAGACACAACATGTATCTCTACAGCCCCATTGAAAACAAAGATAAGGAAGAGAACGCCGAGAAGATCTCCAGAGCGACAGCTGTCTGCCACGAAGCATTCAAGAAGCTAAACAAGGAATACGAGGAACTGACATTGAAGAAGGCTCAGCTCGACTTCGAGCAGTTGCTGGAAGAGACAAGGAAGATGCTGAACGACAATCCCAAGATAGCAGATGAATATTCCAAGAGGTTCAAGTACATTCTAGTAGACGAGTTCCAGGATACGGACGAGCTTCAGGCGGAGATTATCAGTAAGTTGACGGCTTCGGGAAATGTGAAGGTGCTTTTTGTAGGGGACGACAAGCAGTCGATTTACCGGTTCAGGGGAGCGAATGTCGAGATCTTCAATCTGACAAGAAGGAAATTCGAAGAAAGCGACGACGCCACGGACACTCTCGGAAAATCATACAGGTCGCACCCGGAGATTGTGAAGTTCCACAACATATTCTTCAAGAAAGTGATGAGCAACCCAACGCTTGAGGCATTTGCGTCGAGGTACGGCAAGAATGTGGAGGCCCTTGAGCCTCACGGTGACAGGAGAGAAAAGCGGTTAAGAATACTTGAAAGCAAAGATAAAGACCACGCAGGACCCATCGCTGCTCATATACGTTCGCTTCTGGATGAGGAGCTCGATTTCAGAGAGGGAAAATCTGTTGTAACGCGCAAGATACGGCCAGGAGATATAGCCATACTCCTCAGGAAGTTCAAGAACGTTGAAAAGTATCAGGAGGCGCTTGAAGCAAATCGGATTCCTTACTATACGGTGGGCTCTAGAAAGTTCTTCCAGCGGCCCGAGATAGCCGGACTTATAGCATTCGTAAGTTTTCTCGGCAATCCCGCAGACGACAGGGCCTTCCTGTCGTTCTTCCTTTCTCCAGCATGGGGAGGCACGCTTCAGGATGCGGCGAGACTCAAGGAGAAATACAGTCACTTCTATGATTGCATTATGAGGAGCGAAGACAAATCCTTCGTCGATCTTCGCACGATCATAACAAGGTATTCGCGCCTTGCGAGACTACTTAAGCCGGGAGAGATTCTCGACTCCTTCGTCGGAGAGACGGACTACCTTCCGAAGATGACGCTCCTTGCAATGCCCGAGCAGTGTCTGGCCAACGTAATTAAATTCCTTCAAATATCCAAGGAGCTCGACTCTCTCGGGATAAGTTTGAGGGAGTTTTCGAAGAACATTGAATTGTATTCCGAAGAGGCAGACGAGGGTGAAGCGGCCCTGGAGAACGAGAAGAGCGACAGCGTGAAGATAATGACAGTCCACCAGGCAAAGGGGCTGGAATTTCCCGTTGTGATCGTTGCCGAGATGACGGAGAATCCGAGGAAAGAGACCCCTTCAATGCTTTTCGACACAGCTTCGAAAGGCTTCACTCTTTACAGCAAGGAACTGACGACGGACGACCTAGACATGGTGTATAGAGCAGATCTGAGAAAACAGGTCGAAGAAGAGAAGAGAACCCTCTATGTTGCGCTTACAAGACCCAGGGAAATACTTGTAATGAATGTCGACAAAGAGGCCATGGAGAAGGATCTGAAAAAGAAGAGAGACGATACGGCTATCGGCTGGCTTCCTCAGATAGTGATTGGCCTTTACAACGATGAAACCGGGCAGCTGGAAGATGAGCTCGAGGACCTGGCTACTTTTGTGAAGGCCCCGGCTATCATTGAAGGCGCGGAAATTCGACGTGAAGAAACCCCGTGGGAAGAGCCCGATAACGGTTACATGAAGCGCTTCGATCATCTCAAATTCAGGAGAATAGTCTCACCCACTACGCTCGACTTCGATGACAAACAGACAGAGATTCTGGAACTTGACAGTATCGAAAGAACTTCACGTTCCTCAACGGCCGAAGGGCTGTACGTTCACAGGATCTTCGAGCAGCTCGGAAACCCCGCTGGAAGACCAAAGGGAAAGAGACTGAATGAGATCCTGAGCGATCCTGAACTTCTAAGAGAGTCGGCGGCCCCTGAAAGGGCAAAGGAGATCCTGGAGCAACTGAAGGAGCTTGGCCATCACGAGATAATTCGCGAAATCGAGGACTCAGAGGTTTGCAGAAGCGAAGTGCGCTTTGAGAGAGCCTTCGACAAGTTCATACTGGCGGGCGTAATCGACAAACTCTACAAGACATCTGAAGGCTGGAAGATCGTTGACTTCAAGCTGGCCGAAAAGAGAGCTGACATGCTTGAGAGATACAAGTTCCAGATGGAGTTCTACCTGTATCTTCTGAAGAATTCTCTCGACCCTGTTTCGGCGACTATTCTGTATCTCAAAGACGGGGATACGGAGACCGTGACTCTCCAAAACACTCGCGACTTCGAAATCAGACTCGAAAACCATGTGACCCATCAAACAGAAGAAAACTGAAAACAGTCTCTGATTGGCTTTGCTGTATGGAACGGACTTGATGACGGAGGGCTTTATTGCCTGCGCAGTGAGTCTCCGTCTAGAAGGAGTGAGCTCTTTGAACGAAAGAGTTAGAGAACAACTCACAGAGCTGGTGAAGACGCACGGTGTAGATATACTCGATCAACCGGATAAGATCGAGACCTTGCTCAAAACGTCCTTTGGGGAATCTGAAACCGAGATAATGGCTATCGTAACGGCTCTGAGAGAGGGTTTGCTCAGAGAGTTACTGAGAAGCGAAGACTCCTCTGCACGGACTGCTGCAATTGAAGGCTTTTCCCGACGACTTAGAAAAAACCGCTCCATGGATGAAGAGGCCGCGAGCTGGGCTATAGAAAGCATAGCGTTAGCGCTTGGGAAGTTAACGCCGGCCGAAACTGAATCTTCCGGGATGAAGACAACAAATGGAGATGAACTGGTCTACATCGAGGGCGGTAGTTTTGCCATGGGTGACACCTGGGGAGACGGAGCCGACGCTGAAAGACCGGCGCACAGAGTGAATATCACGTACGATCTCTACGTGGGTAAGTATCCAGTGACCTTCGAGGAATACGACAGGTTTTGCATGGAGACAGGAGCCACGGAACCGGAAGATGAGGGACTGGGAAGGGGAAGAAGACCGGTAATCAACGTGAACTGGTTCCAGGCGACCTGGTACTGCAACTGGTTAAGCGAGAAGGAGGGCTTACCTCCGGCCTACTATGAAGACGGGAGTCTTCTGGACGAAAACGGGAAGAAGACGAATGACATAGCGAGAGTACGGGGATACAGGTTGTTGAGCGAGGCCGAATGGGAGTATGCGGCAAGGGGCGGAAGAGAGAGCCGAGGTCACAAATATTCCGGTTCCGATGACCCGAGCCTTGTTGCCTGGTTCGATGAAAAACCCAGTGAAGCTCCGACCGATTTGAGTAAAGCAAAGAGGCTCGTAGCCCACGAAGTTGGGATGAAGATGCCAAATGAACTTGGCCTGTACGACATGAGCGGCAGTGTTTGGGAGTGGTGTTCAGATCGATTCGATGATTATGCCGGTTCGGAACAGACAAATCCACATTCAATAAGCGAAGGCGGCCGGGTCATTCGGGGCGGCTGCTGGTTCAAGCCCGCCAATTTAGCAAGGATTGCTCACCGAGAAGAACTTTCACCGATGGAAATCCACAATGGCGTGGGCTTTCGAATCTGCAGAGCGGCAGATCGAAAAACAAAAGCAGTTTCATTTTCAGAGAGAAATGAAAGACAGGCCGATGAGTCCTCATTTATGCCAGCCGGAGAGGTTCCCGACTTGGTGCTCGTTGAGAGAGGAAGCTTCAAAATGGGAGACACATGGGGCGACGGATTGATAGACGAAAGACCGGTTCGCGAAGTAAGAATTACGTATGACTTTTACATTGGCAAGCACGAAGTCAGGTTCTCAGAATTCGACGTCTTCTGTGAAGCCACGGGAAGAATCCCTCCTTCCGACGAGGACTGGGGGAGGGGAGATTTGCCCGTCATAAACGTAACTTGGTGGGACGCCGTGGAGTTCTGCAACTGGCTTAGCGAGAGAGAAGGTCTCCCAAAGGCCTATGACGATGACGGACGCCTCCTGGATGCCACGGGAAAGGCTACGGACAAATTGGAAAGAGTACCCGGATTTAGGCTGCCTACGGAAGCCGAATGGGAATATGCGGCCAGGGGAGGTAACAAGAGCGAAGGTCATAAGTATGCAGGAAGCGACGACGTGGACGAAGTCGCCTGGTACTGCGAAAATTCGGGAATCAAGACGCACGAAGTGGGAAAGAAGGCGCCGAATGAACTGGGAATCCACGATATGTCCGGCAACGTCTGGGAGTGGTGCTCCGACTGGTACGAGGAAGACTACTACAGGTACAGCCCAAATGTGAACCCGTACAATACCGAAGGCGACTACGAACGGGTCATGCGGGGCGGCAGCGCGGGACTTAATGAGACTTTCGCCCGGGTAACACATCGCGATTATCTGGAGCCCTCTTCAGCGGGCAACGCTGTCGGCTTTCGCATATGCAGAACAGCCAAAAACCAATCCGAACTTCCTTGACACAACCAAATAATTTTTTCTCAATACACTTTTAGAATCATTTACTGCTGGACCCGGTTCCTTAGAAAATGGAGACGGGAAGATGACGACCTACACTGAGCAGTTCTTCTACTGTAGAACGCGCTCATAGAAAGGAGGAATCATATCTGGAGTACAGATCTTCATTTCGGAAAACAGCAGGCCCGTTCTTGTCATGAGCTTTCATCTCGCTGCATAAAACAGAGATTCTTCCTCTGCAATCACCGTTTCTCAAAGGTCCTGCTGAAAGCAAGTGAGAGTGTGTCAATTACGGGAACTAAATAACTGGAGGGATCGAATAATGACTGATGTTGAAATGCTTGTGTATGATGGCATAAGGAAAACGATAAACAGATTCAGAGAGAAGCCTTTCTTTTACTTCACAGAGTCGGACATTCATGCTTCTCTTCAAAGAGATATCATGGAGGGAGGCAGCAAAGAACTCGTTCACAGGGAAGATGGGATAGCTGTTTCCCTTGTTCATCTAGAATATCCTACAAATTTCAGATATGAAAAACGCAAACTTCTTGAGGGATATGGAAATGATGATATCTCGATTACATCGATCGATAATAAAGCTAAATACGGTGATAGAGGCAATTTCGATCTCGTTGTACTAAACAAGGATTTTGTTCGTTCTGTATTCGAAAAACTTCATGATAGCGAAAATTCAGAATTTACCGACCTTGAAATGATTCTGAAGCGTGTGATAAACAAAGATGCTTCGCTTTCGATAGAAAGGAAGCATAAAGATGATTCAACGTACAAAAGAGAAGTGCAGTATGCCATTGAGGTTAAGTTCATACACCCCTTCAATGCGAGAAATATAAATATGCTCGAAGAGGTGATCACAGACAATGAGAAACTGAGATTGGCCACCGAACACTCCGATGGTTTCGTTAAAGCCATAAACCTGGTTTTCTGCAGCTCGCAGGAGAAAGTCAGATCCGATCGTAAAGATCCTGTAATTAATAGAATAAGAGAATACATCAGAAACGGTAGAACAGTACACGAGAACAGAGAGTATAAGGTTCCTGAGGCTTCACTAAATGTATTTATCGACTCTCATCTGGATGAGTCGAGAAAAAATACCGATAAACCGATTACCTGGCCCGCTAAAGGCACCATGAATTCAGGAGATTGGAGGAATGAACTGATAAGCACGATAATAAGGTAATTGTCTTTTCAAGACTTCTCTTCTGTGCGAAACTCGCCTTGTTTCTTGAATATGTACTGGATTGCTGACTTCGTCCTTCCTTCAGGCAGCACAAAAATAATTCTAGAGAGTTATGATAATCGAGGTATTATGCAATCTTATGACAGAGCGAATTGAATTGGATCAAACTCCCGTTCCTCAGGATTTCTTGATCAGTTACGTCTTGCTGGCCCTCATAAAACCGTTAAATGGTCCTTCCGATATTCCCCTGACGATTATCTACTAATGATAGGCTGGCCAACATTTTCTGCCTTCAGCTAGAGGAATCACTCACTCAATATACTCATAAGGTATTATGCTGGCAGATTTGACAGAATTGAGCCGAAAAAAATGGTTAAGCGGAGCCCTTTGCCTGCTCCGCCCACGGGGCCACCCCCATGCAGTGAAATTATAGCACTTTGCCATCCTTAGGAGAAAGTGATCGATAACAGAAGAAGATGCATATTGCTCGACATAAGAAAGCATCACCTGTTTCTTTTCATGGAAAGGAACATACTGGATTTTCCGGATCAATTCAAGTCAGCTTGCATTGTCTCCATGATTGGAAACAGGTTTGTCATTTGAAGCTCTAAGAAGAGTCAATATGGCAAAAAAACGAAAACAATAATCAGAATGTGGCGACTTGGAAGCATTGAGAAGCCTAATTCATAAGGCTAATAAACTTGTTTTGGCAACAACGGGGTGAATGAACCACGAATAAGATGGCATTCTATCGCCGGATCGTTGAAGCTAACTCCTATGTACTCTCATCTGTCCATTCCAATATTGATACTTGTCCAGAAAAAATGGTCTCACTCGCATTCAGGAAAACCAATTCTACGTTCATTGAAGAAGAATGCTGATCACTGCTGAAGAATTCTTCGCTTTCTTTCTGTATTTGCTTGCTCAAGCAACGATGGTGATATCCAACATTCACATGGCTTCGTGCACACTCATTGTCCTATTTTCGCTAGACTCATGATTGGTAGAGATATTTAGAACGAGGCAAGTTATGAACCTTTTGAGTTTCAACCTAAACCTTAATTGCTTCTTCTGAAGCCTTTTGTAGAAGGTTCATAAGGAATTCTTTCGGTGAGACATTAGCCTCTTTGCTTAGTTCTTGCAGTTTCTCCGCAGCCGTATCGGAAAGTCTAATGCAATTATTGGCCTGGGCTGTTAGTATGATCTTTCCTCCAAGAGCATTGACGAGTTTGTACATCATCTGATAAGAAAGATTCTGTTTTCCTGCCTCTATTCTTGAGATATTTGGGACGCTTATGCCTGTGAGCTCGCTTAGATCCTTTTGGGTCATACCCTTCTCAACTCTTAGTTCGATTAGTTCATCTATGAAATCCCTTAATGGTTTTCTCTCGTTGTATAAGCGTTCGAATTCCTCGTTCTTCATCAAGTTGGCTTTCAGTTTATCAAATCCCGTCATCTATAACACCACCTTCTAGATCTAGAAAGAAACTCACTTACATTATATATTATCATATATGATAATTTCATCAATATCCATCTTACTCTTTCTCTTTTCTATAACTACTCAAAACAAAACAACATTTCTTTTAGTTCTGCTATTACTCTATTTGTCTATGGAAACTAGGAATACAGTATTTGGCCAAATAAAAATCCAGAACCCGGGATCAACTGCTTATTCTCTAGTGTTGGAGCATTCAGAATGCGACTTCTGCCCAAAAGTATAGTTAAATGATGATAATGAACTGGTCTGTCGACTGCGATCGATTGATCCCCACATCCCCACATTGCTCAATGTGCTAGACTTACTGTAACTGTACGTCGAATGCGCTACCAAAACGATTGTGATCATTGAGATGGCGAGCCGCCATCAGTTATGTATTGTTTCAACTGATCATTTCATCTTTTTCCCATGCGTCATACCAACCCAAACCTAACGTCTTGCTCTAGTATGTTTTCGATTATTTAAATCGGTGTCCAAGTGGCAATTGGCATCCAATTGGGAGGATCCTAGCATGCATGCAATCGACGAAAATGGAAGAGCCGTGATCCTTAACGAAGACGGTAGCTGGCAGTTTGACAACTCAAAGGAATGGCGAGTTGTAAGAACCTATATGGGAGATTCGGCAACGAAGAAGACTGATCTGTTTCAGATCACTTATCCCCAATGGAGGGTACGTGTATCAACAGAAGATAGTGTTTCAATTTACTGGTACGAACCTGAATCCGGTAATGAGGACAGCCTTATAAGTTTAGGATCTCCGACTACTGATGAGAGTTACGTTTACTTGAAAGGAACATTCTACCTAGACATTTCTATCTCAAGAGGAAAGTACAGAATCGTAGTTGAAGAGAAGGTTCCGGCAGAATAACTGTTATGCCCTTATTTTGAAACAGCGGAATACCGTAAACGCATGAATTCAGGATTTCCAGCAAATTTGTGTTTGCTCAACACGGCAATCCACATTGTAGATGGCCCAGGGTCCATTATGCTTTTCTAATGCTCACTTTCCCATCTTGAACCTGAATCTCATGGTTTCGAACTAGCAAGCTGACTTCATTGTCTATGACAGTAGAAATGTTCGTTCCCGTCCTCTTGAAACCGAATAGTCTTGCCACATCTGTCTTCAAGTCCTCTCTATCCATTGTGAACGCGTTTTTAAGACAGAGTTTTATGGCCTCTTGAATTTCCACAGGTGGGATGTGTTCAGGTTTTCTCATATCATTTCTGCTGGCCGATTGTCTTGGAAGGATCCTTTCGTTGCGCTTGAGCAAGAAATCCCCCTGCAATACGAATGAATCTCTTGGAAATTGTGTCATAACGAACTCTCGTAGAATCTTACGAGAGATATTCCCGGATTTCGTATACATATCCCAGTTTACCTGGAGTAGATGAGGGTGAGTATCGAAAAGCATGGAAATCCTCGACACTACTTCATCCAGATGAACCGGAGCCTCTTTTTCAATTATTGCTCTTAAAGCGTCGAAAACTTGCACAGCCCTCTTGGATGAAAGCATTCTGGTTAGGTCAAACACCGAGAATTTCTCGTATATAGGGAGAGTCACTTCTTCTCGTTCAATTGATGGCAAAGGATCTTCGATTATCAGCTCATTATTGATGTGAAGTACTTCGGTGTCTTCTGAAACGGATCTTGCAACTTCTATCTCTGCAATGACCCTCACCATTTCTGAATTCCTGTCAAATATCCAATCCCTGGACCAGATTCTAATAATCTTCCAACCCAATTTCTCAAGAACCTGCTGTCGAAGCCTGTCCCTATCTCTTGCAGTTCTCGCGGAGTGATACATGGCTCCGTCGCATTCAATTCCTACGATATACCTTCCAGGATGTTCATCATCAACAATTGCCAGGTCTATCCTGTAACCGGAGCATCCCACTTGTTTGTGTACGTTGAACCCGCGTGCTGTGAGTTCTTCATATACCTCCGTTTCAAAGGGCGATTCAAATTCGCCGCCAGTGTTTTCAGTCTCTCTCAAAAGGAATTCCTTGCTTCCTCCCTGTTCGGCATAGTTCAAGTATTCTCTTAGAGCTCTTACTCCCGGGGTCTGTATTTCAGCAGAGATGTCTCCTCCCCTTATTGAACTGACGACAGTGACTTTCTTCTTGGCTCTAGTTATTGCAACATTGAGTCGCCTTTCTCCTCCATTTTTGTTTAGAGGACCAAAGTTCATTGTCAACTTTCCCGAAGCATCTCTACCATAACCAATGCTGAAAATCATCTCATCTCTCTCGTCACCCTGAACGTTCTCAAGATTCTTCACGAAGAAAGGTTCAAGTTTATCCTCACCGAAGAAATCCTCGACAGACTGATCCTGGGAACGGAGCTCTTCAATTCGGTCGAGGATTGCAGTCTGCTGAGCTTCACTGAAGGCAACTACTCCTAATGAAACACCGGGCTCTGTCCTTGCATGGCTCATAACCATCTCAGCAACTTTGCGAGCTTCTTCAATATTCTTTCTGCTCTTCGCTCTGTCGTAAACTCCATTCGAAACATATTCAAAGCAGATTCCAGAATCAAGCCCATCAAAACTGCTGCTAGGGAAAGTGCTGAGTCTATTCATGTAAAAATGATAGTTTGAGAAGGCTATTAACGATTCGTGCCAGCTTCGGTAATGCCATAGAAGTTTCTTTTCCGGAAGACCAGCTGTGCTGCACTCGTCGAGAATGCTTTCAAGACTCTCGAGATCATTCTCTTCATCCGTCAGTTCAGCTTCGTCGGGTTCAGAGATTCTGAAAAAGCTGGTCGGAGGTAGCTGTTTGTTGTCTCCTACAACAACCACTTGTTTTGCCCTCATGATGGCTCCCACTGAGTCTTCTGGAAATACCTGGGAGGCCTCGTCAAAAATGGCGACATCGAATCTGAATCTTTCTGGATTGGTGAATACGCTTACAGATAGCGGGCTCATCATCATGCATGGCTTCAGAACCTGCAGCAGATTTGGTATTTCCGAGAACAGCCTTCTTATGGACTTATTCCGTCTCTTCTTTGCAATCTCTCTTCTCAGAATAGATGTCTCCGCACTTCCAGAATTTACAAGATTGGAAACCGGAACCCTCTGCGCAAGCAAAGAAGCAAGTCTCTTTCTGGCATACAGCTGCTGCTTTGAATCGAGAATCCTGAACTCTTTAACAAGAAGATTGTGGTCATTTGTTGAGAATGAGTTCAGAACCTCATCGTTTGCATATAGCTCTGACAATAGCCTGCTGTAAAAACCCTTTAGGAAGACTTTGTCAAGCATATCGGTCTTCACTTCACTTTCTCTAGCTCTTTCGAGAAAGTCTTCCAGTCCAGCCTTCTCGAGAAAAATGATACTCTTCTTCATTGAAAGCCAGTCATCAAGTTTTGGAAGCGAATCCTGGAGTCTATGGACAAAATCTTCAAAGCCTTCAAAGTCCAAGAGAGATTTGCCGTCAGAAAATGGTTCCGTGATCACCATGTCGGATACTTCCTCTAGATCCTTGAAGAACACATTTGTAGCTGAGATTGCACGCTCCACCCAATCACTCCTGCCTGGGATTGACTGCTGGTTTTGGTTTCCATTCGGTAACACAGAAAAGAATGAGAAGTATTCAATAAGCTCTCTTAAATCTGATTCACTGTTTCTCAAAGCTTTTTCGAACTTACTATAGCTCTCGTAGAAACTCCTGATTGTCTTTTTTGACCTTTCGAGAACACTTATCAACTCTTCCTTGTCACAGGCTTTCGTCATTATTCCGCACTGTGAGAGGACTCTTGACGCCTTAGTCAAATCCTCTACGATAGTCTCGATATCAACAATCCCATCGTATTTCAATGAAGAAAGAATACGAAGATTCTTCTTGTAACCGCCAAACAGCCTCCCAAAGAAACTATTGTATGATCTCGCGAATTTTTCCTGAAGTCTGGTTAGGTTCAGCTGGAGAATATCTGGTCGATAGCTAGTGAGCAGCGACACTGTTTCTTCGAATGACCTTACGGATTTTAGCATATTGGTGATTCCAAGAAGCGGGCGAAGAGTATTAAACTGACTGGAAACTTCACTGTGAGAGTCCTTGACTTCATCTATCGCGCTACTTAGATTCAAGAAAGAATCTCTATAACTTGACGGAAGATCTCTTGTAATTGGCAGAATATGAGAAAGAAGATCCTCTGCTAACTTCAAGGCTTTATCTTCGGCTGAGCTTTCGGTCTCAAATAAGTCAAGAATCGCTGAAATTCTGGAATTTACATATTCTAGTTCCTTACTGATGGAAGATCTCCATTCGAGCGATGTATCTTCTCCTATCTCCCTTAGTTTTCCTATCGTGCCTCTTATTTTCGACAGCGATTGACGAACGCGCATTACAAAGACAGCATCGGGGCCAACTGCCCTGACTTTGTTAAGAACATCCTTCTTATGGTTTCGATACATTTCGGCGTGCCGCTTAACATTGTCAAGATTGCTGATGATCTTTCCGAGTTGATCCCGCGTGAGATCTTGCACGTGTGTTAAATCAAAACTCATAAGATCTACATCATGCAGAGCTGCTAGATTGCCGTGAAGCTCAAATGCTGAAATCTCAAGAGAAGTTCTCTTTTCGTGTAGCCTTCTAACGTAGCTGTTAAGTTTTTCTCTTATCTCCTTGAGTCTAGAGAGTTCACGCTCTAGACTTCGCGTATCTACAGCATGGTTGTTAGCTTCATTTAGGACTCGATCCAGTTCGTCCAGAACCACCCTCTTCCCCGTTTTCTTACTGTGGAGCTCCAGACAAAAATCTCCCAATTCACAATCATCCAAACGTCTCTTTACAACTTCAAGAGCTGCCATTTTCTCGCTTACGAAGAGGACTCTCTTGCCCTGACTCAGGGACTCCGCGATGATATTCGCTATTGTCTGACTCTTTCCAGTTCCCGGAGGTCCCTGTATCACTAGGTCTTGACCGCTTTTCACGGCAAGGATAGCCTCTTGCTGACTCGAGTCGGCATCCAGTATCTGATAACAATGAAGAGGATCGTTTTCGACATCCAAGTCTGCAAGCTCGTCGTTTTCATTATCTGGCACAACCAACGGCTTCCCCTCTGCAATTGTTCTTAGCACGGCATTCTCATATATCATGTTTGCGTAGTTCTCTAAATCTTTGTACATTGCAAGCTTGGCAAACGAGAAAACCCCTAAAGCCACGTCTTCGGCAACCGACCAACCCTCGATCGGCTCAATTAGATTTCTGACTTTTACAAATAAATCTCTCAGGGTCGACTCTTCAAGCGATATTTCCTGATCATAAGCAGACGCCAGGTCAAGGCCAAATTCCTCCAACTTTTCTGAAAGTGTTGGATTAAGTACAATGTCGTCATCGATGATCCTTACGGAATAGGGCGAGGCAATTGTCTCACGGGTAATGGAAACTGGAACAAGGAGTAAAGGGGAAATCACAAAGCTCTTGTTATAATCTATTTCTCTCCACTTGAGGAAACCGAAAGTCATAAAAAGGGTATTGATTCCCATTTCCTCGTAAGAAGTCCTGGACTTGAGTTTTAGTCTATTGAGAACAAGATTCATTTCCTTTTCTTCACGGTCAGCCTGTATCTGGTTTGCTCTAAGGGAAACAATGCTTCGATATTCTTGCTCTTCATCATCTTCAGGAGGAATCGGAACGAAGTTCATCTCTTTTTCTTGGACGACAATCTTATTGAAGATCTCACTGCTTGAAGGTTTTATGAGCATCAAATTGCTCGTCTTGCTTGTCCTGAAGTTGATTAATCTGTTTCTCATTGTGAGATCTAGCAACGCCTTCTTCCACTTGTCTACCTTAACGGAAACAGCATCATTGTTTTCCATGGGATCCCTCCAAAAGCCTTTCTAACACAGCTGGTCTAAACAGAACGGACCAAATATATCCGCGGAACGTTAATTGAAGTTATTGAAGAGACTTTGTCCACTCAGATCAGAGATCCGTCCATTCTGTTGGCAGCACTTACTGGCTTTATGAGACACACCACTCAAGATGAACTTCTCCGGAGATCCAGCATTATTCGCTTTGACTTATTAGCTTCATCATCACTGCACCTTGAAGTAACTACATTACGCATATTTGTCTAAAGAGATTCTATCATTTTGTAAGCAAATGAAACAATGTGAAGAGGGTCTTTGCGGTCACTCAAAATCCCATTTGTTTGACTACTAATAGATAGAAACGATAGCATGCTACGAGCCCTTATAGGCTTTAAAAAATATCTAAAACCGTGTCTCTCAAGAGAAAATTCTATTCAGATGAGCGAATACAATCGATTTTGAAGTTTATAACTGATTGATAAAAGATGGTTAGGACATTAATTATACCAGCAATATTACTTGCAACTAGGAGATTTCGCCAGAAACGCAGCAAATACAACGGAAGTATTCATGTGCAAGCTTGATCTTGCTTTTGATCTTAGTGCAACAAATGATATACTAACGTTATAATTTACATTTTGGCGTTTAGTTCTCTTTGTTTTCTGTTCTTTGAGTTTTATGAAGCAACGTTCCGATTGATAGTAAAATAATAGTAGCGAGATTTGATGATTGGCTGAAGTGGCTTCCGTATTTTTTGCAATACATTATTTTGTACATTTCTGATTCTGCAAGTATATTACTAAGTCAGGAAGAGCTTTGAATTCTATTCAACGCAATTCCTAACAGTGAATCTCTGAGTTTCTATGTGAGATATTTTGATTTCGTTTTCAGAATTCATGGTTTTTTCGCTTTGGATTTCTAGCAAGAGTATGTGTAAGATCATGTCTCATTTGTTTGTTTCTCGCCCAAATTGCTATTGCTTGTCAAAAAACGCAAGTACTAAAGAAAGTGCTTGAGTAGAGTGGGGAGGTGGAGAGCGTGAAATGCCCAAACTGTGGAAGAAAAGTCCCTTATGTTTTGACTTGTCCCAAGTGCGGGTGGATTGGCTGTGAAGCTGAAGTGAAACATGGGATGCTAGGTTTATCAGGCTCTTGTCCCAAGTGTGGTACAGCTCTCTCAGAAAGAGACCGAAGATCTTGGTGACTGAGTGTTAGTAACTAATACTGAGATGCAGGCCAAGAAGTTCCGGACTCTCCGATTAAAAGAAGCTCTCTGTAGCATATTGGGAGCTTCTTTTAATGGTTAACTATACGTGTAAGTGTTCTTCGAATATGTAGTTGTGGAGAACACTAAATGACCGAAAATAGCAATGTGGACTCTTTAGTGCAAACAATCCGAAGGGTTCGAAATCTGTTGGGTTTCTCTGCAACGAATTATGACTTACGTTCTCAATTGATTGTCCTGCATATGTGAAACCCGAGATATCTGCTAATGAGTGTTGAGTCTCCGTAGAATCTAGATAATACTCTTACTCCGACAGATTCGTTGTAAGCACTGCCACCCCGGCACACACGAAATGATTCACAGCTTGAAAAAAGTGGATTTTCCGTAGTGAATCAGAGTAGGGGCTATACCAATCGGAACACCGTTCCCACAAGTTCCCTGACATATCGTAGATTCCAAGTCCGTTCGGTGCCATCTTTCCCACTTCCTGTGTCTTGCCTCCCGAGTTCAAATTGTACCAGGCAACGTAACCAACTGAATCGCTTCCGGAATATTCATAACCGTTGCTCTTGTTTCCGCCCCTTGCAGCATATTCCCATTCAGCCTCTGTAGATAACCTATATCCGACCACCTTCGATGGGTTTGTAGTTGTCTTTCCATTTTTGTCTAGTAGATTTCCGTCGCTATCGTATGCCTTTGGAAGTCCCTCTTTTTCACTTAGCCAATTGCAGTAAGCTATCGCACTCCACCAACTCACATTTGTCACTGGCTTTCTTCCCCTTCCCATGCCATCCACCATCCGCGGAAGGCTTGCAACTTCCAGAAGCTTCACACTTCACAGAAAGCATCATACTCGTCGAAGGTCACTTCGTACTTTCCCATGTAAAAGTCGTATGTTAAGACCACATTGTGCGCAACCTCACTATGAGTTCCCCCTCCGTAAGAATCCCCCATCGTGGATAGTTAAAATAGGGTCAGACTCCATTTTTCACACTTTATTTAATGTTTGCCTATTACTTGTTTTTTGGCAACTAGGAATACCGATTCGGCCAAACAAAAATCCAGAACCCGGGATTAACTGTTTTGCCTCTAGTGTTGGAGTAATTCAGAATGCGACTTCTAAAATAGGGCCGGACTCCTTTCTTCACTCTAAACGGGAGATCGAAGATAAAAATCTGTGAGGGCATTTCTTAGGATAGAAAAGAAAGGTTAAGCGGAGCCTTTTTCCTGCTCCGCCCACGGGGACACCCCCATGCAGTTAAATTATAGCACTTTGCCATCCTTAGGAGAAAGTGATCGATAACAAAAGAAGATACATATTGCTCGACATAAGAAAGCATCACATCACCTGGTTTTTTTCATTGAAAGTAACATACTGGACTTTCCGGATCAAGTCAGCTCGCGTTTTTTTCACGATCGGAGATAGGTTGTTGAGTCGTCGGCAAAATTCGGCACGCCATAAGTTGGGTCAGACTCTTTTTTCAAAACTTCTTATGCTTTTTTCAGTAGTTTGTCTATCGTTCAATTCAAACACTCTTACTTCTCTTCCTTCTGTAGAATCTAGATCACTACTATCCAACAAGTTGAAAGCACTAGTCAAAAAGAGTTTCTGAGCACCATAAATCATATATGCAAACAGAAATCATTATCGCTTCAAAAAGAGGTGCCATCCGAAGAAAGCAACTCTAGACCCACCATCTGTCCAAGGCTCAAGGCTTTCTTGCCTCTCATGACTAGTCATTTACAATTGCCTTGCTCCAGTCAAATTGAAGAACTTCCGTTAAATCTACATCGACGCCACCGGCTCTGGATATTGTGACTTCAACCTTGTTTATTCCATATGAACTTGACCAATCATCTGGTGGACAGTGAAGCATCATAATGGTATCGGCTTCTGCCAAGTATGACCCGTTCCCTTCAAAATCCTCTATTCTTAGTATCTTTCCAGCATTTCTAAATGCAGAGACTTTAAGCTTTGTCGCAAGGATGAATACAATGCCCAGGTTCATTCCAACTTTCTTCAGAAGCCGACAAGCTTTCCTCTTTCCTGACAAGAGGTAAAGGTCGTCGATGACGAAGATTTCAATTCCTCTAGAGTGATGGAGTTCGGTTGCAACATCTATCGCTCTTTCTAAGCTACGTTCCTTCAAATCCACAATATCTAATGTAAGCTGCTTGAATTCATACAAACTGCGATTCAATTCATCTAATTCATCTGTGGGCAGAATTCTTGTATCTATTAGCTTTAGCTGTGATTCGAAAATTCTACGCAAAAGTTTTATCTGAAGACTTTTTGAGCGCTCACTATTTGAGAAAAAGGCAACCCGTCCACCTTCAAGAGCAAATTTATACGCCAGATTTAGCAGAAGTGTTGTTTTTCCGCTCATATACAGTCCTCCAACCACTATTAGATGCCCACTTGCTATTGGTTGGAGATTATCAGATAGACCTTTATAAGGCCAGTTCAGATCTTTCATGAATCACCTCGAAATAGCTTCCATTGTTCTGCTACTCTGCTTAACATTCCACAACTAAGATCTATACTAAAGCAGCTCCACTCTTTTTTCATAAAAGCTTGCATGCCGTAAAATTTCGATCTCATCAAACGCTGATTTGCATCATTATTTAGAAATCGCTTTTCTAAAACCAAGTTAGTCGGAGTATTTCACAACGTTTCTTGCCTTTTCTTGCTTTTCCGGTCCGGTAATCGTCAATACAACTCTGAAGCAGATATCCTTGTCCTGATAGAAAGGACTTAGTGCACTCCTTATAGAATAATCATTTATGTCCGGCGGAGATATTCTTCTCGCGATTCTCTGAGGATAACCCCGTTGAAAGCATGGGTTATGGAACATTACTGCTGACGAAGGAGAATAAGCATCTGTACACCAGTTCCAGAGGTTTTCGGTAGATGGATTTCTTCCTGCCATGAAATAGCCGGAGGCAAGTTCCCACTCGGCATCAGTCGGAAGTCTGTAACCTTCTACTCTCTCTATGTGAGTTGTAATATTGCCGTTGCCGTCCAACAGCTCTCCATTTCTGCTGTAGGCTAAGGGCAACCCTTTCAGCTCACTAAGATAGTTGCAATAAGCAATTGCATCCTCCCAGTTAGCGTTTTTCGGACGCGAAAGTCTTTTCGCAGAAGAAGTGTGATCTTGAGAATTGGTCTTATCATCTCCTTCATCACTCAGAAAGAAATACTGTTCAAAGGTGATTGGCTCGGCGGATATTAGGAAACTGTAGTCGAGCTCGACGGCTACAAGAGAATAGTTACTCTCATTTATGTCTGATCCAGGCCTGGTCATGATGAAGAGTTCTCCTTCCACTACGAATAACCTCACTTTTTCGAAGATTTTCAATCTTCTGTTAAACGCTTCTGTCATCTCTTCAATAGCCAGTCTCGTCGGCCGGTACTCCACTTCACTTCTCAGGTCCTGTCCAACCTTCTGAATCAGCAACCCCCCACCCAAAACACCAACGGCAATAACATTGTCTGAAAGGGCAAAAGAAGGGCTTATGTAGTCCTCTCGGGACAATGTGCCTGGCACATCCGGTGCAACAAGACCCACCTGAGCTACAGTGAGCTTTCCCAAGAAAACACCGTGAACGCGGTGACTGTCTTCCAGAACACAGACCAACGGGGATTTCGGTTCGTCTATCACTCTCCTGTTTAGCATTGATTGCGATAGAATTTTGAATATGCCTGCTCCTTCACAGGTTTCAACAAAGAGATATCTCAAATTCCTTCTTAGGAAAGTTGTGCACTCACCACTAACTCCTAAAATTGACTCCGAGATTCCCAGACGGTTTCCGCTTTCACATTCAAAAAGGGCAATCCTGCCGTTCCAGCCTACTGCAATTATGAAACTTGCGTTGCTGTCTACCGACACTGAAGCTATGGGCCCCATTCTTCCGCTGATTCTTTTCATCTCCTTGAAATCAAATATATCAAAGATCACTATCTGACCGTCTATTGAAGACGCAAACAACCTGCCATTACCGCAGGTAAGATATGTTACACATCTCTCAAAGGATTGCACTTCATCTTGCAGTTTGAAAGACCTTGAATTGACTTCTAACAGCTTGCCATCATGAGTTCCAATAAAGAGCCTATGATCTCCCTGAAAAGTCATGCAGCTTACTCGGCAACCTACGTCTAGCTGATTTTCAATTGTTAGTGTTGGGATCCTCACTTTGTAGATAAGATTCTTGATGCTAAATATCAGGGACGAAGTCCCTTTTTCGAAGATCATCGCTTCTACCGGTTCTTCCACTGAGTTCTCTATATTGAAAACATCACCACTTTCGGTGTCAAAAACCATTATTCTGTTATCGAGATGGCGTGAAGCCACATATCTTTCGGAGTCGCTTATCGCTATTAAGGTTGAAGCTCCAATAACGGGAAAGCGTGATAGTATCTCCCCATTCGAAAGATCACGTAATTCGAATTTGCCATCTGAGACGATCAAAACTCGCTCACCGTCCGATGAGAATTCATACTCGATAGCTCCGATTTCTCGAAAGTCGATCTTGTTTCGCCAAAGAACTCTTCCGTCAATCAAATCAAGTGAGATAAGCTCTTCCCTCGCCTCATTGACAAAGAGAACTGATCTACCTAGATTGCTCACTCCCAGCAACCTGTCGCATATGTGTTCCTCGATACTCCATTTTTCCTCTCCAGTTGCCGGATCAATTGCAAACAGGCATCCTCCGATCCCTGCTGCGATCAGATTTTCTGAGCTTCTACTAATTTCCAGTTCATATAGGTCGCATCCCAAATCTGCCCGAAATAGCAGTGAGCATTTCTTTTCTCCCGCTTCGAACTTGAAGATACTACCTTCTTCCGTTGCGGCGAACAGACTCATTCTAAATGAGTCGAATGCAAAAGCCGATACTACTTCATTGCACGAAACGTCAGAAAGTATTCCTGTGTGATCCTGAATCGAAATTACAGTGAGAAAATTTCCGCGGCTGACAAAGGCAAGGTAATTCCCGGTTTTATCAATCGACAGAGAGAGAATCTCTTTCCCATAAGGGATTCTATCAACTATTCCAAATTCCTCTGTATCGACAATAAGAATGTATTCGATATTTGCTATCGCAGCAAACAGCCTTCCATTACGTAAAAAGAGAACACCGGGACAGATATCAAGACGGCCGAAGGGTTTTGAGATTCTTAGTAGTTTCCTGGAAGTCAAATCATACTTCGCTATAGTACCGAAGTGATCAAGAGACACTAGAGTCTTCTCATCATCCGAAAACCTTATCGATACAGGTCTTGAGCTGAAGGCAAATACCGGGTCAGAAAACATCGCCACACCTCCTCTTTTTTAGGTGAAGGATGTCTCTAGAAAACACTTTTGAAAGATACAACGCAATACGAAAACCAAGACGGTTACACTTGCAAGTAGGGATGCTACAGTTGCGGCCACTCACAAACAATCCCGCCGCACTGTGGCTCCAGCTGTCACCACGTCTAAGCCTCCTGGAGCCGTTTGAACCGTTGTATAGATTGATTGTTGGGCTTTCACCGTGGAATTCTTCGTCACAAAAGTCGCTGCACCATTCCTCCACGTTTCCACTAATGTCATACATTCCCAGTTCATTGCACTTCAACTGACCGACTTCGTGAGTCTTGCTCCCTGAGTTGGAATCATACCAGGCAACAGAGTCCAGGTTGTCAGATCCGGCGTAATTGTACCCCATACTCTTTTTCCCACCCCGTGCAGCGTATTCCCATTCAGCTTCAGTCAGCAATCTGCATCCCTTCACTTTCGTTATGTCCTCCGTCTTTCTCTTATTCACGTCTAAAAGACTTCCATCTCCGGAATAGGCTATTTGAAGCCCTTCCTTTTCACTCAGCCAGTTGCAGTATTCCATTGCATCAAACCAGCTAACATTTATAACTGGCCTTCTTTCCCTTCCCCATCCCGAATCTTCTGGTTTAGTTGTTCCCTTCTCCATGCAATAACCGTCATATTCATCGAATACTACAAGAAACCTCTCTGTGTAGATGTCAATGTAAGTTCTACTTCGTGGAGGGATTTTTAACCATCAAAATCATTTCCCCATGTGTCCCCCATAACAAAGCTTCCGCCTTCTACACACACTAACGCGTCGCCGTTTGCTAAAGTCAGACTCTTCAAAGTCGATATTATGATATTGACAAGACTGCTCTTTCAGAAATATCAAAGCTTATTCTATTCCTGAGCCGTCGAGACATTTCACTTTTTCTAATGTTCTCAACGAATGTGAAGATTTGGCCGTTCCTTTTTATGCCCTTGACTATATCATTATGGAAGCCTTTCCATTCATGCTTAACACATTTCGAATTCAGATTTTCCTTACTCGAAGCAACCACTACCATTACGCGGGTCTTATTAAGAGCGTCTTCAATGTGTTTCTTGTAAGCAGCCTCTCCTATCTCATCAATCGAAAGATTGCTCAAAAAGGCTCTTATCGATTGCACTTCAAGTAAATCGTAAAGTTCCTTAGCAAGACGCCAGTCTCTTGTGTCTACACCTCTTTTTCCATTCGAGACTTTGCATGATATGAATACCTGCCAGTCCTTCGAAGCGTCCCGAGCCATTCCCTCACTCCTTGCTTTCCTGGCTTTTTGTCTTACTATCCGGTAATCTTCTGACCTTTTCCTGTCAACCGGATCTTCGGTTGACTATTATTCAATGTATTCAATAGCGCACAGGCAAATTTCTTGCCGTTAAGGTGCCTCCAGGGCTTTGGATATGATCCTCGAGTTGAGAGGGGTATTTCAACTAGAAGAGAGATCGGACACATTCCTTTCCTGAATTGTCATGCTCGTCGTTTCAATTCCTAATCCACATTTGTCTAAAAAGTCTTCAGACTTTTCTGTTCGTCTCAACTCATCTATTCGATAAGGTCTCCAATACTCTCAAGAAGTATTCTATACTTTCGAACAAAAATCTTCCGTATCTTCTGCGGTTCCTCAGTATCCGTCGCTCGAAACCACATCAAAAGAGCAAATGAAAAAGTGTAATCAGAACACCGTCCTTGCAATACGGAACCCGAAGTCGAAGTACTTGTAATCAGGAGTGTCGTCTAGGCGAAACGCTACCCGTACGCACAACGCATAGTCGAGCCAGCTACCACCACGTTTCACCCGGGAGGAACCATCTGTACTGTTGTACGGGTTGATTGATGGACTCCTGCTGTAATACTCACTGTCATAACAGTCACAGCACCACTCCCACACGTTTCCGGACATATCGTACAGACCAAGTTCATTGCACTTCTTCTGCCCCACTTCGTGTATCATTCTTCCAGAGTTCGAATCGTACCAGGCAACTAAATCAGGGCTGTTAGATCCGGCGTACTTGTACCCCATACTCTTTTTCCCACCCCTTGCCGAATATTCCCATTCAGCTTCCGTAAGTAACCTGTATCCCTTTACTTTCGTTATGTCCTCTGTCTCTTGCTTGTTCCTGTCTAATAGACTTCCATCTCCGGAATAGGATATTGGAAGCCCCTCCTTTTCACTCAGCCAGTTGCAATACTCAATGGCATCGAACCAGCTCACCCACATTACCGGCTTTCTTCCCCTTCCCAAGCCTGAATCAGATGGTTCCTCTGTCTCGATCTCCCTACAGAATCTGTCATATTCATCAAATGTCACAGGACACTTCCCAATGTAGAAGTCATATGTGAGCTCTACTTCGTGGGGGGGTTTTTCTTTGTCAAAACCATCTCCCCATGTGTCTCCCATTATGAACACTCCACCCTCAACATAAATTAGCTCATCACCGTTTCTCGAGGTTATGCTTTTTATCGCCAGTTCGCTTTCGGTTTTTTGCTGGAGGGAGATAGAGTCATGTCCGGTCGAGGTTGCTATTTTTTTTTGCTCACTTTCACTCTTTGGTGTGAGGTTCGTGGAATCAAGTCCCAATGCCGATATTACAAAACTCACAAGACTGCTTCTTTCAGAAACATAGAAACTCTGGTTGTTCCTGAGTGGCCGAGGCAGTTCATGAATTCTAAGAGTTTCAACGAACGCGAATACTCTTCCTCCCTTTTTTATGCCACTTATTATTTCATTGTGAAAGCTATTCCATTCATACTTAACATATTCCGAATTAATGTTCTCTTTGCTTGTCCCAACGACTACCATTACCTGGGCTTGTTCAAGTGCTTCTTCTATTACTTGTTTGTAGTCAGATTCTCCTAATTGCCCCAAAGAAATACTGCTCATGAAGACCTTTATCGAATTCGCTTCAAGTAATTCGTAAAGCTCCTTCGCAAGATGCCAGTCTCTTGTGTATCCACCTTTTCCATCTGAAACCTTGCACGATATGAATACCTGCCAGTCCTTTGAAGAATCTCGAGTCATATCCTCACTCCTTGCTTTCCTGGCTTGCTATCTTTCTCTCCAACAATCTCCTGTCATTTTCCCATCAACCGGATCATCATTGAACTATTATTTAAGATGTTCGATATCGTTTATTATACAATTTGTCATCTCTATCCCGATTCAGTTAGCAGTGTTCACACTCTAGCTTCTAAAGAGATCCCATCGTTTTTTAGCCTTTAGGTGACACTCACTTTAGACTCAACTATTACAGTAATAAATCTGAAAATAGCTAGACAAGCGGAGAAATCAGAAGAGAACCAGACGAACTTCCACTACAAAATCTGATTTGCCCCAATGGAATTGAATGCGAGAGTCCCCGGCGGATCAAACAAGGGATTCTAGTAGTGACAACGGGAATGATATGAGCAGAAAGAATAAATTTTTGCTCGTTTTGGCATTTGCATTCACAAACGAAGAAAAACCCGTTTTTCTCGCTTGCTGATGCAATCCTTCTGTTTCGACTGCCATTTGACTTTTTTCAAAACTCTCAAACTGCAGATAAAATTGAATTCAGCTTCACCAGATACAGCCTGTTCGAGATACACAAAAGGCCTTCTTCTCAATTGATAAAATTGCCAATTGCTGAAGAGAAAATTTGTTCTTCCGAAAGCGTTTTCCCGTATACTATTCTCTCTTGTTCATAAGGTATTCCAAAACCGAAAATCAGTTCTGACTAATATTTTACTTACAGAATTCTGATCACCAAGAGCTCTTTGCAGACGAGGTCCTTAATATTGATCTCCCAAAAAGCAATCTAATTTGAAGTACCCATTAATGTAAGCTTGACGCGAATAGTTTTGGGGAGAGAACTCCTCGTTGTTCTTGGGTTATAGATTTAAGCATTACTTACAATCATCGTCAAAGAAGAATTCTGCAGTCAATAATCCGCAATAATTTTCCCTTTTGAAAGCACGTTGATCATTTGTTGGAGAGTACGATTGACCTCTTCTGCATTCTAAAATGTTTGCTTTCACATGAAGAAATAGTATAATAACATAAACAAGCTTTAGTCGTCCTCAGATTAACTCCTCTTCCTCAGAATAAGATATTCGTTTTGCATAAAGGAATTGACTTATTGGGGGTATGGATGTTGTCGATTATCTGTTATCAATCGGACGAACTACTCATTAAGGAAAAGCTCCTACTTAGCTTTTATCACCCTCTGAAGCATTGTCATTGTGTTACGAAAGAAAACAGACATCTTTTCTCGGTTGGAGCGTGATTTCATGAAAATGAAACCGTTTGTGTTTCTCATGCTCTTACTTACCATTTTGTGCTCTGAGTCTCCATTGCTGGGTCAGGTTATGACTGTTACTCAGCAGAAACCTCTGGCTTTAGTTACAATAGTCGACAATTCAGGCTCCATGGACTGGGATAATCGAGACCCCGAAAACATAAGATTCAAGGGGATGGAGTTTTTAATTGGAAGACTACAGGATCAAGAAGCCTTTTCTTATGTAAGTTTCGATACAAACGCAGATATTGTCATACCCATAACGGAGGTTACCAACAGCAATAGAACTCGGCTTGTTCAGGATGCCTATAGGATTCCTGGAGATCGTGACTGGACGAGCTACACCGATGGATTCATAAAGGGTCTGCAGGTTTCTTTGGAAGCAAAGGAAAGAGGATTCTTTCCCGTAGTTTTGTTTCTTACAGATGGAGAGCTGAATGTCTCGGCTATCGATGAAGAAGACCTCGATGAACTGGAGAAGCTTGTCAAAGACGTAATTCCTCAGTTCTTGAAGGAAGGAATTCCGATTTTCACGATTGGGCTGGGCGACTTCAAGAAGGAGATCTTGATAAACATCTCGGACGCTGCAAAGCTTTTCGAGAACTCAAATCAGTTCTACGAGGTCGTCGATGGAAGCGAGATCCCCTTTGTCATGAACGACATTCTTTCCGTTATTAGAGGCGAGGAGACGTATCAAAGCTACTCGATTTCATCTGGGAAGTCAGAGACGACTTTCGAGATTAGCCCCAATACTCGAAAAATGTCCGTCGAACTCACCTCTCTCGATGAATACATAGACGTAAGCATTTACGATCCAGAAGGAAATGTTCTGACAACAAAGCCTGAGGAATCCTTTGCCTTTCTGAAGTGGGTTGTTGAGAATCCCAAGTCAGGTACCTGGAGAGTAGTCATAGATTCAACAACAGCTTCCAAGATCGCCATTTCCCTTGAACAGGAGTATAGCGTTGAGCTGCTGGTTGACAGATACATCCCGATCGGCAATACATCGGAAGCCCTTGTCAAGCTTACAAAAACCGATCAGACCCTTATTGTTCCCGGGAAGAAATTGTCTGTTGACGGTAAGGAACTGGACGTAAAGACAATCAAAGGATTCTTGACCGTACAGGGAGCCGGGATAGATACCATTGTTGATTTGAAATGGGATGGCTCGAACCTCGTTGGAACCGTCCCGAAGGTTTCGAAGGCAGGAATTCTAAAGATATATGGAGAGGTTCTCATAGAATGCGGCGATAAAAAGGACAGTGTCACAGTTGAACTTGCTGTCCCGCAAAAGACTGCGCGTGTAATAAGCGCAGAAATCGTCAAACTTGAAGCAAGTCCTTCCAAGGGAGCAGTTCGTAACAGCGAAGTAATCGTAAGCGCTAAGGCTGAGAATGCTGTCCTAGATTCTGTAGAGGTTCAGATTTTCTTTCCCGATGGCCTGACTGAAGTGCATAAGTTCACAAGGGATTCTAACTCTCTCTTCAAAGTCGCATTTGTTCCGCCCATCGAAGGTAAATACATGGTTTACCCGGTGCCGACTGAGGATTTCGTTTTCTCAAGTGCTTCGCGTGAGATAGTTGTTCAGGAACCTTACATGACTCTCAAACGAAAGGAACTTGTTATTAGAGGTGCCTTCCCCAACCGAGATTACTGGGTCGAAACGCCTATGATAACGGAGTTCTATGAGCCAGACGACCCAAAAGTGGTCATCACAGCCGATGAGAACGATGCTTTTCTTATTGAAACGCCGGGAAATGTAACTCTCATGCCGGAGAAAAGCGAGACTTCTCTGAAGTTCCTTGTTTCGCTAGAAGAACGCTTTTCGTCAGTTGACAAGATTCTCAGAAAGAGAAGAGAGGGTCTCGTCACCATAAGTGATGTTTCTGGCACTTTGAAACCTTCAGAAGAATCAATAGCGATTAGGGTCATAGCACCGCTTCCAGCTGTGGAAGCTGCCATTGCTTCGGCCATAGTGGCACTCATATTCCTGATTCCGGCTCTCGCCAGAAAAAAGCGGCAGATCCCGGCAGGCCGCATACTAAAGCTTGATGAACTAAATGAAACAACATTTGGTAGAGCCTCCGACGTGCGCTATAGATTCGAACAGAGCAATTTTCCGCTCCATGGTTTCACGATTTTTCATGCAAAACCTGAAGAAGAGAATGATCCATTCTCGACCGGAGAGGAATGGGTGACAAAGTCTGACGATGCTGCAGGAACAATATTCGTCGATGAATACCCGTTGGCTATTGGGGAATCGGCTAGGCTCAATGACGGTTCTCGCATTTCCGTGAGGAAAGGACGAAAGAATCTCTTCGCCTTTTCCTTTGAAACGAGAGAGGATCAAGCTGTCCTTCACGTGAGAAGCACGAAGTATAGATTGAACAAAGCAGCTGTAGCTTCTACCTTGTTCTCCATAATATGTATCTTGACGATTCTTTGGTGGACAATAATCCAAAAATTCGGAATATAGAGGGAGGGATTTCCGTGGCAAAGCACAAGACACCCACCATTGTCTTCGGACTTGGTGGTTTCGGAGTTCAAGTAATCGAGAAGATACTCAAGTTCGAAGAAGAAAGAGGTCGAAGCGACAACATTAGAATTCAGGCATTCGACACCGAAGCAAATTCAAAGTCCCCTGCGGTAAGGAACATCGAAGTCATGAGATTTCCACCGAGCATGAAAGTCTTTCTAAGAGAAAGATTCATACCGAATAACAATTGGTTTCCTTCATTGGACGGGGAGTACAAACGTTTCTTCGACGATGTGCTTGGAAAAGACCAGGATTCCATAAGGGCAGCTCAACAGACAAGAGTTTTCGGCAGATTTGCATTTCATTACAACTTCAACTCAATATACCAAAAAGTATTCCATGCCTTTCAAGGATTCGAGGGAACGAAAGACAGAATCGACGTATTCGTTGCCGTCGGCTTGGCAGGAGGAACTGGAAGCGGCATGTTCCTTGATTTCTTGGCGCTAGTTAGGCACATTGCGGCAAACTTGCAGCTTGCGGCCATGGAAATGCATTTGATAATGACCCTGGGGGATATTATCTACGCCCAAGTAGGCGATGCAGCTCTGAAAAGAGTGTTAGACGCGAACTCTTATGCCGCCTTGAAGGAACTGAATTATTTCGTCCAAGACACTAGGCAGTTCAGATTTGAAGTGAAAGATGCAAAACAGACTATTCCCCTTTCAAAGGCCGAATCCTCACCGGCAGACTATGCACACCTGCTAACATACAGCAACCATAAAGGCTTTGCATATTCCAGCAGAGAAGAACAAGCGGCAATGACGGCAAAGTTTGTCGTTTCACTTACAAATGACAACATCATGCCCAGTTTGAGAAACATCCGAAATCTGGAAATAGATGAGAAGACCGGTTTCAAGCAGTTCATTCTGTCTTTTGGTCTCGGATCGCTCGTGATAGATGTAAATGAAGCGCCGCTTTTCGCTGCCCAGCGGATTTTCCAGTCACTTCTTAAGGAGAAACTGCAAAATCCAGAAGGGGAAAAGACACGTGGGGAGTTGTTCGAGAAACTACAAAGAGTTTTATCCGGTGTCAGTTCGAAACTCATAGGCGGGGTGGAAAAACCCATTCTGAAAAACCTTTCGCCATTAGTTAGTCAAAAGTGGATACTCGGTCTTAGTATCGATCGCGTAGATGACAATACGCTCGAGTCTCTTCTCCGCAGAATGCTTACCGACAACGATTCATCTCCTGCAATCAGGGACTACAGAAACGTCATAGAGAAATACCTGGATAGGTTTGCAAGAGGGGATATTGGTATAGTTCCTCTTGCTTCTGAAGTCAAAGCTCAAATATCTGAGGCAAAAACAATTCTCACTGAATTCATGAGGAATTCTGTCAAATCTATCGGTGGGCTTACTCAAATGAAGGATTTCGTTGAGTTGACAAACGTGGTATACAATAACCTTGTTTCAAATCTAGATAGAGCTCTTACCGAGATCTCTACACAGAAGAAGGATTGGAATACGAGAGTTGACGGTTATGACGCTCAACTGAAAGAATTAGTAAACGATTCGATCGATGATTTGGCTTTTATGGTCAGCAAGAAGGGAAAACAAGACCGTCTCAATTCCGTGGACCAGCTTCTCTTCGCTCTGGCAAAATGGACCGATTTTTCGTTGAGAGAATCTCTGATTAGGAAGTCAATAGAATGGCTTCATGAGCAGTTTGATAACGTAAGAATTTCGGGGGATCTTATCGGATCGGTCAATGAGCTTCTCTCAAAGAAGGAACTGGAAATCGTAAATATTGCAAGTGATGAAGTAACGCAAATAACCTGTGAGGAACATGTCTTTTCTAAGAAGATGATCCTCGAGATGGTAGATAGGATAATGAGTAGAGGCGTCGAAATGATAAACGACATTATGGACGGTCAGAAATATAGACTGGAGGAAATAATCAAGACCATTCCTGATGCAATAGAAAGGAATACTTGGATCAACTCCGAGATTGTTATTGAAGAACTCAGGAGGTTCTACGACTCTATTCACGAAGTCATAAGAACACGTTCTACAGAGCTAAACAGCATCCTCGTTGAGGGATTCGACCAGAAAGAGGTAGAAAACATATTCAGTCTGAAAGAACTTGAAAAAATCTCCGAAGCTTTCTTCACTTACACAAATCTACCAACAAAAACTCTAACCCAGTTGATAAGCGATCTACCAGAGTCTGTGAAAGTGAAACTCAAGAAGACCGGAGCCTACAACAACATGGAAGAATGGATAGATACCGGAATAACGAAAAAGCCCAACCTCACAAGGATAAGTATGTATGTTGGATTGTCGAGCGATCAGGTTTTGTTAAACAACATGAGAGAGAATTACGAAAGTGCTATTGAGGAAAGACCCCTTCACGTTTTCAATAATCTCGATGTGGAAAAGATGCGAGAGCTGAACGGCAAGTCCTCCTTGACCTTCGTCGATCAAGAAAAGCTTTACCGCACGGCGTTGGCCGCCGGAATCATAAGGAAGGAGAAAAGCTACCACTATTTGGCTGGCGAAAATGAACCTATTACCAAAATCGTTGATGGCAAGAAAGTCTGGGCAAAGAAATACATAGTACAGCTTCTGAACGAAGATGAGCGACTAAGAGACAGTGTTATTAACGGAATAAGAAGTCTGATAAAGGAAACTGAAATTGCTCGCCTTACCGAAATATTCTTCAAAAAATCCCGAAGTGGGCTGACAGAAGTTCGTGACGACATTGAGGTTGAACTCTTCAGAAAAGATCTCACTGATAGAGGAGTAAACATCTGAGATCGAAGGGCGGCCAGAAGTATTTCTGGCCGCTCTCTTTGTGGAGATTCATATGTCTTTCTGGGATTCTCTGAAAAGGGTTTTCACAAGTCTTTCAATCACGCTTACGGACTGTCTGACTGCGTGGATCGCGTAAAATATCTCTTATCATATGCAAATAGGAGGTCAGGATGGAAGTAGATTTCGGAAAGCTACAACTGACAGAAGAAAAAACTCTTGAGAGTTTCTTTGAAGAATCCATCAACTTGAAGCTAATAAACTCTCTTATAATCGCGAAAGAAAAGGAGAATTTTCGAGGGAATGAGCTTTCCTCTTATTTCAAAGGTTATCTTCTGCCCCTTTATAAAGACTTCGGCGGGGAATTGTTTGCCAGGTGTCACGGCATTCTAGATAGACTGGAAATAGACAGCTCGATGATCGAGTTCTACATCTCCAACACTCCGGAATTCAACTGCAGCTCAATAAACATACCCGACAAGGCTAAACCGGACATCATAGTGATCAACAGGGGACTACTCGAAAAGCTATCCCTTGACGAGATGGAGTTTGTCATCGGTCACGAAATAGGCCACATACTCTTTGGCCATTCTTACGTCACCAAAGCGATCCAGTATGTATATCCCGAATATGAAAAGCTCCCTCCATTCCTCATGAAGCTCTATGAAGTCTGGAGAAAGCTGGCCGAGATATCATGCGACAGGATCGGATTACTGGCCTGCAACGATTACGAAGTCTCCGTGAGAGCTCTCTTCAAGCTCTCTTCGGGTCTTGAAGACAACTACTTTAACCTCACAACTGAGAATATGTTGAGCATTACCGATAAGGCCTTCGAAGAGATGAAAGAGAACCCCAGTTATCTAAATATCTCTCATCCGGCGAATCCCCTGCGAATAAAAGCGATAAAGGCTTTCTATAATTCCGAGAGCTGGAAGAGGATAAGCGAAGGAAAAGACGTAGACAAAGACGAATCACTGGAAAAGGAGATGGAGAACATAAAGAGCCATATACGAAGGGCTCCGCTAAATGAGCTAGAAACGCTTGAGTTGCAGTTTATCTCTTCGGCAGGACTGATACTTATGTTAGCCGACAAGGAGGAAATAGAAGAGAAGGAACACACCTACCTAATAAACATCCTTTCCGAATACATTCACTGGCCCCAGGAATATTTCTCTACACTCACAGAGGGCGCCGTAGTCAAGAAAATGCAGGAAGCCGTGAAGACGATAAAGGAAAAGGCACCCTGGAAGACAAGACAACTGGCTGGAAAACTCCTCCCCATAATAATCAGAGATAACAAACTCTACGACAACGAGGTAAACATTTATATCAAAATATGCGTAGAAGAACTGGGAATAAACATTTCAGAAGTCGTTGACAGCATTCTGGCAGGAATAAGGCAGATGTACAGTCCGCTTTCGTGATCCTTATTGCACACTAGATTAGATTATACGGGAGGTAGAGTATGAAAGAGAGTGCGAGGGAGATCAAGACATCGATCTTGAGCGAGTTGAAGGAAGAGGAAAGGAACAGGTATGAGCAGGTGTTCGATTCGAATGAATTCAGCCAGGCAGTCTTCGAGGAGAAATATCTCCCACTCCTAGTGTCGAGCATCGAGTTTCTACCCCGCCTCCGCTCTGCCCTTCTGGTATCCATCGCGATCGACTCTCTCCCTGAAAGTAGAGAGGAGCTGCTCGTCGCTTATCTTAGAACGTGGAGACCGGAAGAAGTGATCTCCTTCCATAAAGTCTTCTACAAAGACAGGAAACTCCTTCTTGAATACGGAGAGCTTGGAGAGTCCGCCCTTTTTGAAAGGTTTGCAGATACTGAAGTCTTGAAGTTAATTATTAGTCATGCAGTGACGAAGACTTTTTTTGCCCTGAATATTGGAATGTCTTGCTAATAATACAGCGGTTGCTAGTTGATGAAAGCAAAACAGCTGAGAGTGCATTGCTCCTGTATGGAATAATAGTCTCATTTCAAACGGTTGTGAGGAACGGTGTCTCACGGTTAGTGACGATTCTTAAGATCGTAGTTCGGAAGATTGTATGGATTGTGCGTTATCGCGGAGATTACTAGATGATCGGCATGAATTCCGCCCTTAACTAGAATGAGGGTTAAGTTGAAGAAGTAGGCATTTCGATTCTCTTTACCAGCAATATTCAACTCAGTGCGGAACCAAGGTGGTGATCTCATTGGGTGAAGTCCAGTTGCTCGATGGTATTCTGTTCGCTATTCAGAACACCGCGAACCTGATTTTCGGGATTATTGGGCCTTGCATCGTTTTGATAATTCTCATCTACGTTTTTGCAAGGTTGTTGAACCAGGCCACTCAGACTGCCCTGGGAAGGGTTTATTGTGTATTGTACTTTCCCGGTTGTGTTATTCATGAACTCAGCCACGCCTTCTTTGCATTGATTTTCGGCCATAAGATTACCAAGATTGTTCTCGTTCCTTCAGTATTTGATCCGCAGCCAAGAGTAGAACACCGTTTCAATCCCAGAAACATTATCCATATGATCGGGGCGTTTTTTATCAGCACGGGCCCCATAATAGTCTCGTCTGCGTTGATCTATTTACTGGTTAGGTTCTTGCTGGATGGAGATATCTTTGCTCCGATCTCCGAAATGAATTTTTCCGTGAATCTAATAGAATCCGAAAGAGAGATTCTTCAGCTACTTACATCGCTTTTCGATGGCACCAAGAAGGTTATCGCCAATTTGATCAACCCGGAGAATTTTCTTAACTGGAGATTTTACATAGTATTTTATGCTGGCGCAGTTCTAGGAACGGCAGCGGAACTCAGCTGGGAGGATATCAAATTCGGTTTCTTCGGCTTTCTCTTCCTTCTGCTGATCACGTTCGTGCTGAATCTTCTCCTTTTTCTTACTTACAATTTTGAAATGAAGGATGAGATTTTTGAATATGCGGGAAGGTATAGTGCGTCCATTAGTTCGATTATGGTTTTCACAGTTGCAATCCAGTTCTTTCTATGGTCCATTTTCAAAGTATTCGCGGCAATCAGGAGCTTTTTCAGACGGTGAAAAATAGATCGTTATAAATCTTGTTTTCTACCACGGCAATAACGATTAAAAAGGAGGACAACAAATGCTAAAAAGAAAGGTCT